>JAZFYO010000133.1:0-7442 GCA_036443615.1 Binatia bacterium
CTTGCATTGACTATGGGTGGATCTATATTGAGAAGCATGTACGTCAGGGAGGGATGGTTTGAGTATTCGGCTACTGTTATACCACGATTTCTTCTGGCACCAAAATGGCGCAACAAAAAGAGAGGTAAGTCCCCAGGCCAGTAAATTTTTCTCTAAAAACTAGTAAATTTACTAGTTACAGGAATTGCTGCCTGCTGATACATTTAGACCACTGTACAGATTTCTTTCATGGTCCTCCCAAAATGCACGGGTCCGGACAGCCCCTATGTGATCATCAACAGGTGATGGATCCGTCTTGGGAGGACCATGAAAGGGATGTGAACCCGGCAAATAGCTATCAGACCATCCTCATGGACATCAGGATGCCAGAACGCGATGGTCTAACTGTAACAGGTGAAAAGCTCCGGGAGAAGATCCAAGACTTTTTCCCTGATGAAGGGGGCTCAAAGTAGATAGAGTCAGGCCTAGGTGTAGCGTGTGATTAGATTTTTATCCTCCTTCGCACAAGACCACGGGCGTGAGTCTATAGATGAAGGTGCAAGTTGGACCCGCCGAAGCTCGGCTCGCCCCGTGGAGTACTCACCACGGTCGAGACGAGAGCCTCCGAGTACGAACCTACTCCACGAGGCAAGCGAAGGCGGGTGCTTCGACGGATTCCGCAGAAGAAATGAAGGATACCCGGGCGTCAGCTCTGGGAGGCTTCATTAATTACTTTAACTCTTATATGGTATCTCCATATTTTATTTGAATAAATTTTTCATTATAAGAAGAAAACAGAATGACCTTTTTATTCAGCTCCCTCCAGGTACCCGTCTGATTCCGCCCTGGCTAGCACCGTCTGGATGGATTCCACCAGATTGCGTGCCGACTCCACGCTGAGCTCCACTGCTACCCGGGCCGCCGGGCCCTGTGACTCATTCACAAAGTCAAGGTTCACTGCATGTTCCAATTGCACGCTGAAGGGGTGGTCATACGACACGTTGACCTGGTCAACTTTAAACCAGCCGTTCGCCCCCTTGCCGCTGCCATCTATCTTGGCGTGATTGACAATCATGGTACACATCGTCGAGCTCCTTTCCGTGCTCTCTTTACAGACTATGCGCCTTAGGAATTGAGGTGCTTTTCGAGGAAGGCGAAGACCTTATTCCAACCGTCCACCGCCTGTTCCTGCCTGTAGTTTGGTTTGTCGTAGTAGAAAAAGCCGTGGCCCGCCTTGGGATACCTGTGAAATTCATAGTTCTTGTTGTGCTTCTTGAGTTCCTGTTCATGCTGGTCCACCTGTTCCGGCGAGGGGCTCTTGTCCTCTTCGCCGAAGAGGCCTAGGAGCGGGCACGACAGGTCTTTGGTGTAGTCAACGGGAGCGACGGGTTGCTTGGGGGTGAGATCCTGCTTTGCCGCAACTACACGACCACCCCAGCACTCCACGGCCGCGTCAAATCCCTTTGTACGACACACCGTGAGGAACGTGTGACGGCCTCCGGAACAGGTGCCGAAGACTCCCACCTTGCCGTTGAGGTAGGGAAGCGAGCGCAGATGCAACATCACCCCTTCGACATCGCCAACGACCTGGACGTCCGGAACGCCCCCCGCCGCACGCACTTTGGCCGCCACATCCTCAGGTGTCCCGTGCTCTTCGCGGGCGTAGAGATTCGGAGAAATTGCAGCATAGCCATGGTGGGCGAACTTGCGTGTGGCCTCCCGATACCATTCATCCCAGCCTGGAAGGTGGTGAATCACGACCATGCCAGGGAAAGGCCCCGCGCCTAAAGGCCGGGCAAAGTAGGCATTGATAACATCTCCTTTGGCTCCATGAATAGTGACCGTTTCCGCCACCATGCCTTCATACATGTTTGTTTTGTACATAATTGTCCCCCATTTATGTTGAGATGGACGCTGATAGCACCGGTGGCCAAATTAGTCAAGAACTGTAACCGGGGAAAATCAGTCTGCCCTTGGCATGAATTGTGCATTAGATGGGATATATGCGCTTGATGCATGTTTTCCTTTCAGGGTTACTCATAATTTTTTATGGATTTCCTTCATTTGCAATTGACGAAGAGATTATCCAAGAGAGAATCGCAGAGCAGCTCATTCAGGAGCCTTCTCTAGATATAGCGACCCTCTGGCCTGAGGTGGAAAAGCTATATCAGCGCCGCATGGAGGCCGTCGTCTACATTGTAACGGATGATGGTATAACGGGATCTGGAACCATAATATCAAAGAGTTTCGGTCTGATTATTACGAATTGGCATGTCGTTAGAAGCGAGCCTATTGTCAGCATCGTCTTTGAGTCATCAACTCTCCAGGGCGAATTTAACTTTAAAAAAGAAGATATTTTCTTGGCTAGAGTTCTCAAGACTGATTCTATTCGAGACCTCGCTCTCCTGGAAGTTATATCCGCTCCCAAAAGAATGAGCGCTGTTCCGCTTGGATCCATCTCCCGTCTTGAGGTCGGGCAGAATGTTTTTTCCGTGAACCATTCCCAAAGTTTGCTATGGAACTATACCAGAGGGGTCATTACCCAGATTCAACCAGAATACGAATGGAACTATCGGACTGGAAGGGTCAATTCCCAGATTCAACCAGAATACGAGTGGGCCTCGGATCTCGGTACATTTCACCGAGCGAGTGCGATTCAGATACAGACTCCCGCTGGCCAGGGAAGATCCGGCGACCCTCTATTTGATAATAATGGGCATTTCATTGGTCTGTTTTCCGGCTCTTCGAGCGCAAATCTAAATTTCGTTATTGACATAGATGAAATCCGAGAGTTCGTATTAAGTGTTATACGACCGATCCTTATCCTTCCAGAGGTCGTTAATTTCAGACCAGAATTCACTATAGACTGATAGATTCTTACGGGTTTAACCGCACAGTTTGTCCAAGAATTTCTGCACCCCTCATTAGGGCCAGGGGGGATCATTTTAATACTTACGTCTCAATTTTATACGCCCCAGGTGATTTCGGGCGTGGGAAGCACCCAAAGATCGAATGGTTACGCAGTGGCATCTTAATTGCTCCAATTATTACCAATGGAATCAGAATTCACAGCCATTGTCTTTATCGTTGTGCTGATATCATTTCTGACACGGATAATCGGAAATAGGCGAGCTACGCTGAGTTTTCCCAGTGGAGAATTAATTGGTCCTTATGGGAGCAATGTTATCCTTGACCGGGAGGATGATGTCGAGCCTGCCCATATACCGCCTAGCCTGAATGAGGTCCTAAGGCCCGATGACTTTGACCTCATCGTCAAGGAGACTGAACGCCTTTCCGAGTATAACATCGAATTTCGTTCAGATCTTTGGGACTGCCCCCCAACCGAGGCTGGATTAGAAGAGCTGGAAACCCTCGGATCCCGGCTTCGCTCTGCAATCGAGCCATTCGCTGAAAGCCCAATGTGGAAGCTTGCAGCGATTACTGCCGGACTTAATGGGGGAGCAAACCGTGAACTATGGGATAAACTCCTGTCGCTGATTGACTCGGTCTGCAATGAGGCCGCCAGCGCTCAGGAGACTCTGATTCGATATGCCCTTGCCCTCTCTGAAAAGATGCCTCTTGAGACACAGGAGTGCGTAGCCCAAGAAATTCTGCGCCATCTGGAAGCCGGTGGCAAGCTCGGCTTGCTGACTCTGCTAGCACACCCCTCCTGGAAGCGATTTATCCATCAAACCCGTGTATCCACTAGACGGCCTCGCACTGTCGAGCACTTCCAAGCCCTGCTGGTTTTCGTTCGCCTAGAGATCCTGCACGACGAGCTTGCGGGACGATGGGACCGGCAGATGGCGACTCTCGGTGCCCCCTCCTCTTCGGAGTTTGGCGACGAGCTTGGGCGAAGCTGCGCTCAGTTTAGCCCGGGTATCCGCCATTGTCTGGAATGGTACGACAATATTTGGAGCCCTCTCGAAAATAATCTTAAGAGTATGGGTTTCCGCTGGGATGCCTTCATCGAAGAACAACCTCCGAACTCCGCTCCCTATGGAGAATTGGCTCGTCTGCGTGAAGCGACCATCAATTCACTCACAGAGGTGATCGCAGCGCGATCCAATGCCATAAAGTGGCGCAGTCTTCAGTCTGAGATCGACCACCTGACGCGAACAATCACCCTCACTACCAACAGCACGACCCACTCCGCGGTAGCGAGTCGCATGCTGGAGGCTGTCAGCAACCTCGATTCGATGGCTTACCACGAAGCGTACCAGGCACTCCCACAGAATTATATCAACATGGTACGTCCTTGGTTGCCCTCCCCTTTAAGAAATTAAGGTAATGACGGACTTGTATTTCATAACATGCAAAAGCACTATCTTTGTGGTTGACGATGACCCGAGACTAGTCACCCTCGTCCGCGTTATGCTGGAAGAGAAAGAATTTAACGTGAGGTATGCCTACAGCGGGCCGCAGCTCTTAGCCGGCCTGGAAGAGCAAAGGCCTGATCTTATTATTCTCGACCTCATGATGCGTCAGATGCTCGTCCTTGACGTTCTTTCACGTCTCAAAGAGGAGCCGGATACTGCATCTATTCCCGTAATCCTGTTGATTGAGCATGAAGACATACTGGGGGACTACAAAATGGGAGCCGATGAATACATCGCGAAGCCCTTCACAAGAACTCAACTGATGAAAAGCATCAATCGTTTCTTGAACAGAGACCTAGGCTATTCTGTTCTCCCCGGTTCAATCTCTTTCAGCTAATCGTTTTTTACCTTATATCATCCATAATATTGTAGGAAGTACCGTGGAGCTTATCTCTTTTCATGCAGATCAGGATGGGAAGCGTTTGAGTGATGTTTAGGCCCCGGCCGATCGGGTACATGAGGCTCCCGATTCCGATGTAAAAACAGCTAAGAATATACGGCTCCCAGTTGCTCCACCCCAAAAGTGTAAGCAAACTAGGGCCCGTCATTAGAACAAAGCCGACCCAGAGGAAAAAAGAGCACGGCCAAGAAAGCATATTTCACCTATCTTCAAACCAACCCAATTTTTTACCGTTCCAACAACCTGCCGGCATTCTATATCCCACTATACCACTGGTTGGGTCCTATGGAGTAACTGGCGGGTTGGACTTGTCCCCTTTCCTCTTTCAATTGACAGGGTTTTACGCCTTTTGATATACGGACTGTGGTTGGTAATTCCAATCGAGAAATCGAGCTTAATTTTGTTCTTGTCCCCTTTTTAAACGAGACCAATATGATGTTGCATCTGGCGAAGCTTCATTTTCCCGAAGTGGAGAGTTTGGCCCGTACCTCACATACCCTGGTTATTCTCCCGGTCGGCGCCGTCGAGGAGCACGGAGCCCACTTGCCCCTGGGGCTGGATATATATGCAGCTGAAGCTTACGCAGAAGCGGCTGCGCCTCATCTTGAAGAGAAGGGCTATACCGTGATCATGGCACCTGCCGTTTCGTACGGAGTAGCCAAACAAGCCGTCGACTTCCCGGGGTCGCTTACCCTGGAGCCCGATACGCTTCGGGCATTGGTTACGGATATCGGACGCTCGCTTTCGAAGCACGGCTTGAAAAAACAGGTCATCCTCAATGGGCATCGTGAATTCGCTCACATGAGAGCATTAGATGAAGCCGCAAAGACGCTCGTGGAAGAAGGTACGGCTCAGGTCGTCATTGTAGGATTTACGAGTGATCCGGCGATTACGACCGCGTGTTGCACAGAAGGCATCCAGGGTCTGTCCCGAAGCCCCCGCCCCGACCGTGAAGGGCATGCGGGAGAGAAGGAGACCTCGCTGGCACTCTACAGCTTTCCAGATTTGGTGGATGAGAAAGTCCTGGAACAACTAGGGCCGAATTTTGACTATGACGCCGACGCACTTCGTGATGAGAAAGAAAACTACTGGGTGCTATCTTCAGGACGTGGATATTTCGGGTCGCCTGGGGTGGCAAGCGCGGAGACAGGACGCACCCTTGTCATCGTGCGAGGACGGAACATTGCGAGGGTCATCATGAAAGCCCTGGAAACGCCTGACTGAAAAGGAAGGAGACTCATCATGACGGACTTATTCAGACTTTCAGCCAGCGAAGCACTAGGGCGCATTCGCGAAGGGAATCTAACGTCCGAAGCTTTGGTTCGTTCCTGTCTCGAACAAATCGAATCACGTGATGCTCATGTAAAGGCGTGGGTCTATCTCGATCGGGATCATGCCTTGGCGCAGGCCCGTAGGTGCGACCGTGCCGCAAACCGTGGTCCGATCCACGGAATCCCATTTGCTGCCAAGGACATCATGGATACGGCTGACATGCCCACTGAGTACGGCTCTCCCATCTACAGTGGCAACCGGCCCATGTCGGACGCGGCCTGCCTAGCACTCAGCCGTGCTGCCGGCGGGGTCCTTCTAGGAAAGACGGTGACAACCGAGTTCGCAAGCCGGTTTCCGTGGGGCAAAACAACAAACCCGCACAATCCAAAACATACGCCTGGTGGATCCTCTAGCGGGTCCGCCGCTGCGGTGGCCGATTTCATGGTTCCCATGGCCTTTGGTACCCAGACTCTCGGATCGGTGATCCGTCCCGCTGCGTTCTGCGGCTGTATCGGATACAAACCGAGTTACGGCGAGGTGAGCACGATGGGCGTGAAGGAAAATACCGGCTCCTTTGACACCGTGGGTCTTTTCGGTCGCTCTGTAGAGGACCTCCCACTCTTCCGCGCTGCCGTGACCGGCTTTGAGCCCAAAGCCCTGGCACCCGTTCCGGTCGGCGATCTCAGTATCGGCCTCTGCCGCACGATGTTCTGGGACCGTGCGGAGGACTACACAAAAATCCTTCTCGAAGATGCTGCCGGCCAACTTGCGAAGGCCGGGGCGAAGGTCTCGGACCTCGATCTTGGGGGTCCCTTTACAGATTTCGAGACAATGGGCCGCCGAATCAACGACTACGAGTTCTCCCGTGCCCTTTCCTGGGAGCGGGGCCATCATTGGGAGCTTTTGAGTGAGTTCCAGCGCGGCAAACTCGCCGCCTGGCTCGATGTCTCCTACGAACAATACCGAGAGGCCCAGGCCGCAATGGCGGAGTGCAGACGATATCTCGACCAGGCTATGAAGGGCTTCGACCTGTTGCTCACACCGAGTGCCGTCGGTGAGGCTCCGGAAGGACTCGCCAATACGGGCGACACCTCATTCAACATCCTGTCTACGTGGACGCATACCCCCTGTGTGACGCTGCCCGTTTTTACCGGACCGTCGGGTCTGCCAGTGGGTATCCAGCTCGTAGGTCACCGAAATCAGGACCACCGTCTATTCGAGGCGACCCTGGCTGTTGACTCGGTGCTCTCGAAAAAAGGCTGATCTTCTATGTCGCATGGCAACTCGGGGTTCTATAACGCCTTCGAACAGGCCAGGGGAGTCCCGCTAAAATGCAAGTCACGAAACTCAATTAAAGCGTCGTTTAATTGCATTCTGAGGTAGAAGCGGCCTCCTTGACGGCCTTTTCCCAT
>JAZFYO010000134.1:0-3479 GCA_036443615.1 Binatia bacterium
GCGAAGGCTGCAAAAATGACACTGCGTGTTACATTGATCATGCGGTTTGGCTTCTCCCGATGAGTGAAATGACCAATGTATAAAAGGATAGGAAATCCAACCCCGTTTTACAACCAATTCACCCGAGAATTCCCGGAACAACCGCCCGTCAGCCCGCCTTCGAGAGCCCCAAGAGGCTACCGAAGGCGCAAACTAGCTGGTCATCCCTCTTTTTAGGGCAGACAGCATCCGATAACGTGCAATTATGTCAACGTGTGTCAGCCTCCGGGCAGACTCGCATAGATCCATGGTAATGGAGCACCCCTTCTCCTTATTCCTCTTCTCCTCGAAGGGGAAGAGGTTTTCCTAGAAGTCGTTGGTTTCATAACTGACAATAGGCCGCCCCTTCCAATGAGGTCTACAATGGTCACGACCCTCCGCTTAGCCATTACGCATTCGCATTGCCAAGGCTTTTGGCTTCCATTAGTGGCTATCCGGGGGGCCGACACAGATTACGGTCATGATGTGCGGACGTCTCCTATGCTCCGCAAAGTGTGGCGCCAGCCCGTGGGAACCGTAAACCTGGACCCTGCTGGCACGAGGCCGGGAGGAAGTTTCCCGTCCCCGTCGATCAGAAGACCAAATCCCTCCTCAATATAGCAGATCTCGGTGGTCTGCATGATTCCGACGTCGCCTCCTGACAGGATCCGCGCCTTTCGGACCGAGAACATGACTCCCTTGCCAAAGTTCACTTTGGCGATGAGCTTGCCGAAAAAATCCTTGCCCATTCCCAGCGGTGCAAACGGCACCGCCTGGTCAGACACAACTACCGATTTTTCAAAGGTGCTGATAAGAAGTTCAGGAGTCGGCAGTCCAGGAGACGCCATTCCTTTCATTTGCTCCATCCCCATCCCTTTCATCTCCTGGGCGGTAAGAGGGGTGAACGGCCAGAGCCCGATCAGGGCAGCCGCCATGATCACGTTGAGCCATTTCGTATTTCGCATGTCAGTCTCCTTTCTCTCAATTATATGGTTGAAGCTGAAACCACTTTATGATCACCTAACAAAAAAATCAGCAGTTAATGAGTCGAGGCATCCGACTATCAGCTGTCGGTCCGGTCTTCTTCTTGCTTGGTTACCACCTGTAAGTCTCCGACCATGCCCCGGGCGGAATGACCCCGCACCGGGCAGATTAGCTTATATTTTCCTATCTGCTCGAACTTCATAATTAAGACCCCCCTCTGTCCCGGACGTATCACCCGCGTAGTGGCCCGAACCCCGGGTCCCTGAATGGTTAGCGCGTGGGAGACCCTTCCGATATTGACCACAGAGAAGGTGACCTCCCCCGTGGTAGCCTGAAGGTTGACTGGGCTGAAACGAAATTCCGTAGCATCCATTGTGACCCGGTTGTCCCGGATGATGTAGGGAGATGACTTTCTCCCCAGGTAGGCAAGAAGAACTAGCAGAGCAAGGGCAACAATCCCCAGGATTCCGAGAACCCCCTTTTTTCTCTTGCCAGACACTTTCTCCTTCTTCCTCTTTTTCTTCTTTGCCATTTCCCTTTCCCCTTTTTAATCGGTGACAAACGGTTCGAACAATATTCCTCTCCTCTGCCTCCTTGGGACCATCATTATTAGTCAAAAAAGTGTACGTGGCACAAGAAACATACCCTCCAGGTTCTTGTACCTCTGCCAGGCAGCTTCCAAAGTTGGGGCCTCGGCACGGCAAGGCGGGCACTATGGTCCTGAGCTTCATAATTACCTCATCAATGATGGGGGAGGCCCTAACTGACTCCTCAAGGTGCCCTTCTAGTAAATTCATAGAGGCATGTCCATAGGCTAAAAAGCGGGTTCGGGAGATATTTCCAGGTATTTGATGTAGAATAAGGGCAATACTTTTGCGGGTGAAAACAATGCGGTTACTAAGGAAGCACGGGTCTCTTGTCGTGTTGTTATTGCTGTGTCTTGGGGTGGGGTTGCTTTTTAACGGGCGGGCGGTGACCAAGGTAATGGCTACTGCGCGAAGCGAATATGAGAGTTTGGAGACCTTCACCAACATTTTAGACATCGTCAGGAAAAACTACGTGGAGAATGTGAATACCAAGGATTTGATCATGGCGGCTATAAAGGGAATGCTGAATTCCCTAGATCCCCATAGCACTTACCTGACCCCGGATCTCTATAAAGAGCTTCAGATGAGGACCCAAGGTAGGTTCGCTGGCTTGGGCATTGAGATAGCGGTCAGGAGTGGAATCCTTACGGTGGTCTCTCCCATCGAGGACACACCTGCCTACCGGGCAGGGATCAAAGCTGGGGATCAGATTATTAAGATCGAAGGCGAGTTGGCCCAGGATATGACCTTGATGCAGGTCGTGAGGAAGATGCGCGGCCCTAAGGGAAGCAAGATCACCATCTCCATCAAAAGGCAGGGGGTCTTGCAACTTCTTAACTTTATCATCGTCCGTGAAACGATTCGGATCCGAAGCGTGCGTTCCCGCACGCTGGAGGAAGGTTACGTCTATGTTCGTATCGCACAGTTTCAAGAGCGTACGAGGCAGGACGTGCATGAGACTCTCAAAAGACTGAGTTCGAACAAGGGAGGGATTAAGGGTCTTGTGCTCGACCTGCGCAATAACCCTGGAGGACTCCTGAAACAAGCGGTGGAGGTTGCCGATGTCTTTCTCGACTCTGGTCTCATCGTATACACTGAGGGGCGCTTAGAGCACCAGAAGCAAAAATACTTTGCCCATAAGGAAGGCTGGGGATGGGCTAAAATCCCGATGGTGGTCCTGGTAAACGGCGGGAGTGCCAGCGCCTCTGAAGTCGTGAGTGGGGCCATGCAGGATCATAAACGGGCTATTGTGCTGGGGACCAAGACCTTTGGCAAGGGGTCGGTACAGACCATTCTTGCCCTAGACGACCATTCGGCACTTCGTCTAACCACAGCTCGCTATTTCACTCCCAAGGGCCGCTCCATCCAAGCCAAAGGGATTGTGCCCGATATCGTCATGGAAAATGTTCCGAGCCAGGAGGCCAAGGTAGAGAAAAAGCAGCCTCTCATGAGAGAAGAGAACCTTCCAGGCCATTTGGAGAAACAAGGGGAGCAAAAGGACAAGGAAAAGCCTGTGGCGGAGACAGAGGAAGGCAGAATCGAGAATGATGTCCAGATTAAGCGTGCCATGGAGCTATTGAAGGGCTGGGAAGTGTTCAAACATTTGGTGCAAAAGAGGGCTGCTTAGAGATTTTTCTGTCTTTCACTAGCCATGAAGGCATCACCTAATTCTTGCCCTTAGTCAAGAGTCCGTACCGTGCCATAACCCCTGACTCACCGCGATTGCCTCCCGTAGCGTGAAGGAGCCCGCATAGAGGGGCCGGCCAACAATGACTCCCTCCACACCGTCTCTTTCGAGCCCTTTGAGGCGGCTGATATCATCCAAGGAGGCCACTCCTCAAAAGCAGATTCCTATCATTTTGTTACCTCAGGGCCTCGTGTTGATAGTAT
>JAZFYO010000135.1:0-2711 GCA_036443615.1 Binatia bacterium
GCTGGATGAAAAACTTCAAGAAACAGAGGAAGTTCTTTCGACTGTCAAAAAGACAATCTCAACATCTCTGGTGACCCCTTTTATTCAAAAAACGGAGGACCCAGTGCCGATTGATGAAAGTCTGGTGCAGAAGGAACATTCCTTCGAACGCTTACTCCAGGCGCTTCTTGACATGAAGAGGGAAATTCAAACACGAATTCGCCCCTTAGAAGAAGAAATCGTTCAAGTCAATATCAAGAATTTAAAAGACAAATACGAAGACCAAAAGATAAGGCTCGGTGAAGCATTAGACACCATCGACCAAACCATACTTGAGTGCGGAGAGCTCATTAAGACTTCCAAAACATTCCACCTAGAACTTGCTGATTTAAACGAGAAACTCTCTCACTTAGGTGCAACCCCCCTTCCGATCCAAAATTTCCCACGGGACGGCGACATTGGAGAGCTCATCCGGCAGCGCATCGAGCATTTAAGATTGCAGGGAAAACTTTAGGCGCAATATTACCCCCTCTCATCATTTCCAGTTACTGCGGTTACCATAACACGGAAAAATCTGCCCCTTCCCCGTTTCTCAGTGCAGTTTCCTTTTTGCAGAAAGAATAGGCAGTTGAGTTACATGGTTTTTGAGCTGATACTATTCTTAACCTAAATTTATGCTCCTGAGTTCACTTCGTTATCGCAACTTCCGGCTCCTCTGGATCGGCACCGCTCTGTCCCATACGGGTGATTTCATGCAGGTTATGGCCCAGGGATGGTTGGTCTGGCAGCTCACAGACTCGGCGCTACTATTGGGAATTGTCGGTTTCTGTCAAGCCCTCCCGCGTCTCCTATTAAGTGCGGTGGGCGGCGTTATCGTCGACCGGACCGATAGGCGTCGACTCCTCCTTGTCACCCAGGGTCTAGCCATGGGGCAAGCATTCTTGTTCTGGGCATTGGTCTATTTTGATCTTATACAGTATTGGCAAATTCTGGTCCTGGTTGTTATTTTAGGAGCCGTCAATTCGATCCACCAGACGGCTCGTCATTCGTTGATACGGATCATTATCCCCCGTGATCAGATCGTCAATGCAGTGGCCTTACATTCCTCACTCGCCAACTTTACCAAGATTGTTGGCCCTTCCCTCGCTGGAGTGCTGATCAGCATCATTGGCGTGGCTGGATGCCTTTTTATTAACGCACTGAGTTTCTCAGCCATTATCGTCTCCCTCTTGATGATGGATCTACCGCCATGGGAAAAGGATGAACGCCCCGAGGGGTTTTGGTCTGAGTTCAGCGAGGGGTTTCAATATGTCCGATCCAACCATCGTATGTATGCCGCCATGTTGATGGCCTATATCCTTGCGCTCGTGGGGTCTCCTTACTCTCGTTTCCTCCCCATTTTTGCAACGGAAATTCTTCACATGGGTGCCGTAGGCTTCGGCCTTCTCCTTTCCGCTCCAGCCATAGGCGCAGTGATTGCGGGTCTCTTTTTGGCTTCCATGGGAAAATTTCACCTACGCAATTACGTGTTATTTACCACTGCGATTATCTTTTCCGTCTTTCTTATTGTTTTTGCTCTATCCCGCTCCATGGTGCTCTCCATGGCCTCCTTGACTCTCGTGGGAGCCAGCCAGATGACCTTCCGCTCGATGCTCAACGCAAGGCTTCAGATGGAAACGCCCTCGCACCTTCTTGGACGAGTCCTTAGCCTATTGTTCATGGATCGAGGTCTTTGGTCCTTTGGAACCCTCCTGATAGGCAGCCTTGCAACCCTCATGGGGACCCCATGGGCTATCGCCCTTTGCGGGTCCTGGTGTGCCATCACAGCCGTGTTATTTATATATTCTGGTTCGGTGAGATCGAGAGCTAGGGAGAAGTTGAGGTCCGAAATGCCGGGCTAGGTGCCGGCAGACAGGGTGGTGAGAGGTCCTTAGCTCGATAGACAGGCTGCCAGAACATCCACAAATATCTGCCGCCTAACGTACCACGTCCAGTGTGGACGAAATCAACCTCTGGGTTATTCATCATTGTATGCGAGACCTGCTGGCAGAACTAAACCGGAAGTCCAACTAAGATTCAGGATCCTAATGGAGGTAATTCTTATTTAATGTTTTACATTAGTTACTTTTTAATCGGTTATTAATTTGTATAGGTTAACTTAAACATGAATTAGCAAACTAGCTTGCCTTACTCTTTGTCTTCATGAGTCGTAGTCCGGCAGCTACTAGCTGCTCGGTGATGGGAATCTCAACCCCAGATTCCCGTCCCACCTGGGCAGCCAGGGGCATGTCCTTATCGTAGAGGTTGACCCCGACCTTAGGCGTGGAATCTGCCCCCGAAGGGTCAAACCTCTCTTCCCAGTGAGTGATTAGGCTGTCAGAGTACACCCGTTTCATCATTGCGAGTGCATCACAATACTTGATGCCACAGGCCTCCCCGATCTTGACCGCCTCATGGAGAATCAAGGTCTCCGAACCAGTCACCAGGTTCTTAATCAGCTTTGCTGCATTGCCGGCACCCAATGGACCCATATGGATCACGGCTTTACCCATAGTAAGTAGATGTGGGCGCCCACGCTCCACAAGTTCAGCGGATCCTCCTACTAAAAACTTAACTTCACCCTTTTGCACGACGCGAGGGACCCCAACCATACAGGCGTCAATAACGTCCACGCCCTTTTTCCGAGCTGCCTCAGCGACTCTCTTTGTGGTCTTGGGCAGAATAGTGCTGTG
>JAZFYO010000136.1:0-3612 GCA_036443615.1 Binatia bacterium
CAGGCGATTTACGGTGCCCCAAGCGCGGCCTTGGACGACAAGGGGAACCTGTGGATCTATTTTGGCACGGGAGATCGAAACCACCCGCTCGCTGAGACAAACCCCCAAAATCGCTTTTACGGTATCAAGGACAACGACGTCATAGACGACGTTGTTACCCTGACCGAGTCGAATCTCCAGTTAGTAGACGACGTAGGCAACGTTTGTACCTCGGTAGGGTGGTATTTCCCGTTCGAGGGAAACAATGAGAAGGTCCTGGGGTCAGCCGAAACCTTTGACGGTACTGTCTACTTCACGACCTTTACGCCGGATTCGGACAGCTCTGATGTCTGTGGTAGCGGCGGGGGGGATGCCAAGCTTTATGCCGTGCGAATGGCCTGTGGCTTCGCCGCTTTGGACTTTAACTCTGCCGATAACGATGCATTGACGGGTAACTATGTGGGGACGTCCCGTTGGACAAAAATTGGGGATGGGATACCTTCAAAGCCGAGTGTCATCATTGACAAGTACGGTAACCCTTCGATCATCACGGGGACCACCAGCCAGCAGATATCCAGTGAGAAAGCGCCTAAAATCTCTAACACGGGGCTGCTCGGATGGATGGAAGTCTTTTAGTGATAATAATTGAGTCATGAAGATAATAGCAAACATGATGTTGGTTTTACTCCTCCTTGGGGTGGGGACTCTACACGCGGAGTCGGATGAGGCGGCGCAGCGCAACAGGGAAGGGGCGAAGCTGATCGAACAGGGAAAGATGGAGGAGGCACTGGAGGCGTTTCAAAAGGCCGTTGAGCTGGATGCCAATGACCCTGTGCCCCGCCTCAATCTCGCCTATACCTACGACCGGCAAGGGCGGACCGAGGAGGCCATCGCAGAGTATCGGAAGGCCATCGAGCTGAATCCGAGTAACCTGCTGGCGTACAACAATTTGGGGGTCCTCTACGACAAGATGGGACAGTACGATGAGGCCATCCGTGAATTCAAAAGGGCCCTGGAGATAGACCCTTCAGACGCCAATACATTGAAGAACCTGGAAAATGCCAAGAAGAACAAGGCCGTGATTCAAGAGCGAGAAGGGGAATTGGCCGAGCTGCGCAGAGAGGTGGAGGCCAAACCCGACGACCCGTTGGCCCTGTACAAACTCGGCCGCCTCTACGCTTTCTATGACAGGATAGACGAGGCCATAGAGTGGATCAATAAGGCATTGGAGAAGGGATATGACGCCTTGGATTATATAACGTTTGACCCGGCTCTGGAAAAGCTCAGGGGCGATCCGCGTTTCGATAAACTCTTGCAGAAATATTAGTATGACTAGGTGGCAGCCGAGCGGACACATCAGCTTATCCGATCCTCATCCCGTGTCCATGGATCCAAAAGTCGTTGCTGTGGTCAGATCGTATTTTTCGACTCAGGCTGTGGAGTTCCCAAGATTCAATTAGCGTCTGGTTCCAGCACCGATTATTTGATCAAGAGGGCAAGCGAATGAATTCGAAACGAAGAGACCAAATGCCAAGCCTATGCCCAGTCTGGGGCAACGAAAAGGGTATCATCATGTCCGTTGTCCTTATAGTGATGGGTGTTTTAGCCGTCATCGGGACCGCGGCGGTTATTGGCAGCAGAGCAGAAATTAAGACCAGTATTAACTTTTCAAGCGGCACACAGGCCTTTTATATCGCTGAGGCCGGTTTGCAAAACGCTATTCATGAGCTGGATGATTCCGATGGCACGAACGACTTTGCGTCCGTAAGCTTGCCCCTGACCCTCTATAATGCGACCTCCTTTGGCCACGGTACCTATACGGTGGACTTGAGCCTCAACAGCTCCAGTCCCAGGCTCATCGATGTCACTTCTGCGGGGACTGCGCCTAACGGTTCCAGTAGGACTGTAAGTGCCCGGTTAGAACAGGCCATAGCGCCACCCACCAAGGCCATTCTTAGCAACAATCAGATTGCCTTTCCGGTAACCGGTAATCTGGACATTACGGGGACCTGCGGGGGGATGCACGCCAATGGTGACCTAACCATAAATGGCAATCCCTCTGCAGAGCTGGCAGGTGGATTTACCTCTTCCGGATATATGAATATCGCCGGCAACCCTTGCATTGGGAGCGATCAGTGTGATGAGAACCCTCGCCCGGAGGCCTATGTGCTGAGCGAGGAGGCAGACAAGACCATTTACGAGAACGATTACTCCGGTCAACCGCAAGTGGCGCTTTCCAAGATAGATCCCGCAGAAGTTGCCCCTCGGGTTGCGGCTCTGGGAGCAGCCGGATATGGCTACATTTTACACGATGACGGTACCGTAGAGGTTGGGGGTTCATGCGATTCTTCAGGCCTTTGTAGTGGCGGGACTGGGGTTTCCATACCGGACGGCTGGACCCATCAAAATGGCACATGGAAGCTGAGCGGCCAGACTGCGGCAGACGGGGTCTTTTATGTGGAGACAGATGTCATCATCCAGAGCAGCCCCGGGACAGAATCTACCCCCTGGCTGGGCACGATAATTGCCCGCGATTCAATTAAGTGGAGCGGCAGCCCTGTCATCAAACCCTATCCTACGAGCGATGCCCAACTCCTGGGGATCATGTTAATGACCGGCAACGATTTGAAGATCAGTGGCAACGTCAGCCTTGACGGGCAAGGAGGGGCGATCCTGGTCCATCAGCAGCTCATCTTGAGCGGTAACATAACCATCGACGGCTATATCTTGGCTGGGGACGGAACGCCTACTTGGACGGGAGATCCCTTTCCAATTGGCAGCAGCGGTACCGACTATGGTGGAACGCATTCCATGTCCGGAAACCCGACGATCAACTATAACTGCAATCAGGTGGTGTGCAACAATTCAGCCTGCGGCTTACCCTCCGTGAAAATAGCGGCTGGCTCCTGGACCGAGTTTTAGTTGGTAGTGTCGGCTCGCAAAGTCGAATAGGGAGAAACGCGTGTTAAAGCTACCTCCAATCTATGACACCGAAAATGGAATGGTCCTATCCGTTGCCCTGATGCTCCTGGCGATTTTGACCCTCATGGGGAGCGCGGCCATCGTGAGCACCAGGACCGGCATCAAGATTGCTGGTAACTGGAAAGCTCATACCAAGGTCTTTTACGCGGCCGAGGCCGGGCTCGAGAAGGGGATAGGAGATCTCAAAGCCCTTTTGGCGAGCACACCGGACCCAAACACCACCCAGCTGGCGGGCATTGTGCCCCCTACGCTCTCTGACTCCAGCGTCACCTTTGAATCTTTGGATGTCGAGCAGGTCAATTCTTCTCAAATCAACATCGGTGACGGCGCCTATCAAGGGCTCAGGGCCGATGCCACGGACTACAAGATCACCGCCGAGGCGAAAGGGCCGGCGGGAACCCGGTCCAGGCTAGTCCAGATGGTAGCGTACCTGGAGGTCCCGCTATTCCAGTTCGGGGTCTTTTACGGGAAAGGTGTGGACCTGGAGATCGCCCCTGGTCCGCCCATGACCTTTAACGGTCGCGTCCACTCCAACAGCAATATCTACGCAAAAAACGACAGCGTAAAGTTCGACTCGTTGGTGACGACGACCGGGAAAATCCATCGCTATCTCAAGAGGGATCCGTCCACCCGGGGAGGTAACCCGCTGAT
>JAZFYO010000137.1:0-7719 GCA_036443615.1 Binatia bacterium
GGGCCTGCCCCGTCGCCCTTGCCTCTCCTCGGGGAACGAGCCTTTCGCCCGCGGGCAATGGGACTGTCCCTTGAGGGCCCCACCCTATCATGCCCCAGGGTACTTACTCCTCAGGTCTGGGCCTGACTGAACCTCTACGTTCAGGTGCCCGTGGCCTTCAGTCTCGCTCCCCTCGGAGCAGTATTTGTGGGCGATGGGGTCTGCTCCGAAATAGAGAGTCCCGAAGACCTATCGCTGAGAAATTTGCATGTTAAATGAACGGTTTTCCGTTTGGGATAGGGCCGTAAGCAACTATTCACTACGCCATTGGCAGTTGACCTTGCAGGGTTTGACACGATCGAGCCTTCTCTGTAGAGCTTTGCTCTTGGGAACTTGCTATCTGATATTTTGTAAGGGGGTGACCGTATGATCGAAGGGTTGAAAGACAAGGTGGTGATTGTCACGGGAGGAGGGAACGGCATCGGCAAGGCTTACTGCCTGGGCTTTGCTCGGGCGGGTGCCCGCGTAGTGCCGGCGGATATCGATGGCCAGTCTGCGAAAGAGGTTGTCTCCGAGTTATCTAAGGTGACGGAAGCTGGGGCACTGGCTATTACGGTCGATGTCTCCGACGAGGGGTCCACTAAGCAAATGGCGGCGAAGACGCTTGAAGCCTTCGGGAGGATCGATGTCCTTGTGAACAACGCGGCCATCTTTGCCACGATTCCGATGAACCGGGGCGGGATTGATTCCATCTCGCTCGATGAGTGGGACCGATTGATGGCCGTCAACCTGAAGGGCCCTTTTTTGTGCGCCCGTGCCGTGCTGCCGGCCATGCGGGCACAGAAGTCGGGTAAGATCATCAACATCGCCTCCGGTACGGCCCTCTCCGGCCCTCCAGGGAGGATTCACTATGTGGCCTCTAAGGCCGGTGTGCTCGGCTTCACCCGCACGCTTGCCCGTGAGGTTGGCGACGACAACATACAGGTCAATGCGCTGGTTCCAGGCTCTACTCTCTCCGAGCAAAACCCGACCGAGGAAATTCTCAAGATGCGAAGGGAGGGGGTGGATAGGCGCGCTCTAAAGCGGGTCCAGGTGCCGCAGGATCTGGTGGGCGCCATGCTCTTTATGGCCTCGCCTCTCGCTGATTTCATGACGGGCCATTCCCTGGTGGTGGATGGCGGTATCAATATGCGTTGAATCAATTGAGACACTGGCGTCATGCGCCGAAGCCCAGCTAATAAAACTTAGGACGGCTTGATCTCCCCGATACCATAACGGTGCCACTGAGCATCGACCTTCTCCAGATGTTCTTTCGGAGGCACAGCGAGGGCAGGGAAGGAATGCTTGCGGGTAGCATCGATGCCGAGTTTTGAGCTTACCTGATCCGTGGGTTTGACCTTTTCGCCTGACTGCAAGGGCTGGGATGGATCCAGGGTTAACGGATCAGTATTCTTGACTACATAGACATCCTCGGCTGGTTGCATACGGAAACTCAAAGCCCATTCGACCTGAAAGGAGTCACGGATATCGACGTCATCGTCAACGACGATGGTGAGCTTGCCGAAAACGTCGTGCAGCGACCAGGCCCCCATCATAGCCTTGAGCGGCTGAAAACGGTTTTGCTTTTTGATGGAGATCAGAAGGATACCCGTGGCACCTCCACTTTCGGGGAGATGGACGTCGTGGATCGGAATTCCCAGATTGTCCCTGAGGTGCCGGCGGATGACATTCTCCCGACCAAGACTCTTAATGCAGCTTGATTCGCTGGGCGGCATTTGGCTGAGAAATGCTTGATAGACGGGGTTACGCCTGTGCGTGATGCAGGTAATCTCGATAAAAGGGTGGTCCCCTCCTGTCCCCATGTAGCCCCCATACTCGCCGAAGGGACCTTCCGCTTCCCTCCCCCTGCAGGGAATCTTCCCTTCGACTACGATCTCGCTCGTAGCTGGGACCTCGAGATCCACCGACAGGCAGCGGACAACTTCCACCGGCTCTCCCCGAATACCTCCGGCCACGTCGAGTTCATCTATTCCGTACGGGAACGGAGTTACTGCGGTTAGCCCCACCACAGGATCGGTTCCAAAAACGAGGGCCACCTCCGTGCCCTGACCCTCGGCTTCATTCTTGCGAATGTGATGATTCATGTTGCGGGGAGGGTTGATCATAAGGCCTGCCCTTCTGGGACCTTTGACCTGGACTCGATAGACCCCCATGTTTTGAATTTTCGTCTCCGGATCTCGGGAGATAACAAAGGGCGATGTGTGATAGGGACCCGGATCTTGATCCACGGTCCAGACAGGGGCGGGGAGCATCTCGAAATTTGCTTCCGGGCCCATATGGACTACTTCCTGGCATGGACCTTTTTTCACCAGCCTTGGTTTAAGCGGGTGCTTTACCCCCGACTCCCATTTTTCCAAGACCTGGTCCAGGTCTGCTTCCAAGGCGGTGGCATAAATCTGTCTTGAACCGCCAAGAACGCCCACAACCAGGGGGATGTTATGGCCTTTGATCCGGTCAAACATCAGGGCAGGACGAGATTCCTGGGAAATCTTCTGGAACGCACGCCGACACACTGCCGAAATCTCCCACTCTTTATCCACCTCGGTCTTTATGTGACAGAGAAGACCTTTTTTCTCCAACACCGCCAGGTATTCACGTAGATCCCGGTAGGGCATCTAGGACCTCCTTATTGTATGGATTGCTTTGTATCTTTACTTACACCGGTTCTTAATGTGAAGGAAGGTTAGTCTGGATTCCAAGGTCATAGCCCTCTTCCGAGTTTCTCGGCAATGTCGGACTGTAAAGTCTTTTTGTCGATCTTCGTATCGGAGAGCATGGGTAAGCAATCGGAGACCTCGATCCGTTCGGGAATCTTGTACGCGGCGATTCCTCTCGAGCCCAGGAACAAGGCTATTTCCTTCAGCGAGGGTGGGGGCGGGCTTCGCAAGACTATATAAGCGCACACCTTTTGCCCCAGGACGGAGTCAGGCATGCCGACCACTGCCGCTTGTTTGATCTTGGGATGGGCGAGAAGAAGGTTTTCAATGTCGATCGGCATGATGTTCTGGGCCCCGCGGATGATCAGATCGTCTTTGCGCCCGATCACGATCAGATTTCCATGGTCATCCCATTGGGCCAGGTCCCCCAACGGAAGCCATCCCTCAGAGGTCCATGCCTTGCCGGTAGACTCCGGGTCTCTGTAATAACCGCTGGAACAGCCAGGTCCCCGGCCCAGCACCTCTCCTGACTGCCCCCTATCGACCGGCTTTCCGCGCTCATCGACGAGAAGCACCTCGGTGCCGGAACGCGGGGATCCCACTGTGAGGTGGCGTACCTCGGGTGGGTCTAAGGGTGAGGTAAAGACCGCACCGCCCCAATCCACGGCGCCGTAACTGTTCAGCACCTTACCCCCTAACTTTTCTTCTGCCTCTTGGGCCAGGTTGGCGGACAACGAGGCCCCGACGCTGAGCCAAAAGCGAATGGAGGACAGGTCATAGTCACCGTAATCGGGGTGACTCACCATCAGAGCAAGTTGGGTCGGAACCAGACAGGCAACCGTCACCCTTTCCTGTTGAATCAGCTCGAAGGCCGCCTCGGCCTCGAAGTGTTCCAGAAAGACCGTCTTGGCTCCCACTTGGGGAGCAGCAAAGTATACCGGAATGTTTGGGCCCCCTGCCGCTGGGGAGAGGGCGGCCAGAATATCTTGGCCGGTGAGCTCCAAGACGTCGGTGAAGCTCCTGCCATAGAGGAGCCTTGCGGCTGCAGGGTACTCGGCAAACTTAGGCAGGCCTGTGCTTCCAGTAGTGGCGTTGATCATCGAGACCTCAGTGGCCTGGTAACGACGACCTTCCAGCGCCACGGGGAACTCTCCATCCGCTATCGGATCACGCGATATTTTCTCTAGTGCGACGGTCCCAGCAGGGACGTCCTTGCCGAAGACCAGAATGTGGCGCAGGCAGGGCACCTCTTGCTGCAGATCCAGCATCATCGCGCAGTGGTCGAACCCCCTGTATCTGCCTGCGACCAGCGCGGCCGCCGCTTCGGTCTGCCGGAGGCAGCTGCCCATCTCGTGCTGTCGTAAGGTACAGGGGAGGGGCAGGGATAGTACCCCTGCCTTTTCGCAGGCCACCCGCATGAGCGGCTGCTCTACCCCGTTCGGGATTTGGATGATCAGCAGGTCATCGCGCGCGAGGCCCAGATGAATTAGAGCCAGACCCACCCGGTCGGTCCACATCTTTGCCTCGGCCCACGATACACGTCGGACCCTGTCCGTTACTGCAATGCCCTGCGCGTATTGAGACGCATTGCGATCCCAGTAATCCGACAGCGTGGCGGGTTGCCAGGCTCCCCGACTCAGATAGTCCCTGATCGTCACCTCTGTCAGTCGGCTGGGCAAAGCCATGGTCGGGCTCCGCCGAATTGTCAATCGAGATGCTTCAGGGCCGTGAAGAGATCCTGCCACGGTTCTCCGGGAACATACGGAGGCAGCTCATCCAGGATCTTTATGGCCCATGGCTGAGGATGGAGATAACCGGTCTCTGAACGAATCCACAAAATGTCCCCTTCGGGGAGATGATCCGTGTGGCGCGATAGCTCTGCCCGGACTAGCTTTGTGTCGTACTTGCGCGGGCCAGGGGTGAGGTCTTTGATAAATAAGACTTGCTTGCCTTCGGCCAGATTAGCCAGTCGGCGCACAAAGGTTACGAATTCCCTTTTCACGTTTTTTCTCCCAACCCGTAACTCCGCCAGTTGCCTAGGACTTTCGCCTTAAGCGCGGCAGGGTAGGTGGTTTCAAAGGAGGATTTTACGGGGACGGTCTCCTCCTCCCATTCCTCAGGCCAGGTGGCATCAAAGACCGCAGACGTTCCCTTAAGCCTGCGGCGCTCATCAGCGCTGTAGCAGGGGGTCAGGGCATTGCCGCGTCCCTCATAGTGCTCCAAGATGATCCCGCGGCCAGGGTGACACTTGGTTGAAAATGCATGGATCACCTGGTTCATGTCAAACACATCTACATCTCTGTCCACAACGATTATCTTGGACACCATCACGCGGCGGGCGGTGAAGAAGTCTAGGACCTGGCGAGCTACCTGGCTGCCACCATGCTCAACCCCCACCACGACAAGGTGGGTCACGCCTTCTGGTGGCACGTAGACCTCTGTTACGGGAACACCACGGCGTTTGAGCCCCCTTTTCATCGCTATCGCCGCCGTCAGGGAGGCGGCAATGGAGCTATCGTCGGGCGGTATACCGAGCGTGGTCAAGGTAATTATAGGATTCTTTCTATGAGTGATCGCGGTGATCTGGACCAGAACGCCCTCGCCCATAGTGCCGCTGCGGTATCCAGGGTACTCCCCGAAGGGGCCCTCGAGGGCGATGCGATCCGGAAGAACTTCTCCTTCAATAACGATTTCAGCCTGGGCGGGCACCATGAGGTCGCTCGTCTTACACTGCACGAGTTCCACCGGGCACCCCCTGAGCCCTCCCGCGTGTTCCACCTCATCCTCGCCCGGCCTGTAAGGCTCGGTTGCCACCAGGTGGCTCACGGGTTCGCACCCGATGACGATGGCAATGGGCATCGGCTTTATATGCGGCAGGTATTTGCCCTTCATAACGAGAGCAAGCTGGCTGGTGGCCTGGGGCCAGCCGGTGAGCATGTTTCTCGTGTGGGTCATGAACCGGTACATGCCCCAGTTGGACCATCCACTCTCGGGGTCCTTTGTGATCACGATATCCCAGGTGCCGATATAGCGTCCCCCGTCCCCATCGTGCACCATAGGGGCGGGCAGTCGATAGATATCCACATCAGAGCCGGTCATGACGTTCTCTTGGCAGGGGGCCGATTCCACTCGCAGCGGCTTTATCTTCTTTTCCCGCCGCTGCTCGTATGCCGCGTAGATCTGGCGCACTGAACTATCCGGGTCGAGATCGAGGGCCAAGGCCACTCGGCGCCAGGTCGCCACCGGTCCATTGAGGATAGAGTATCCGGAGGGATAATCCTTGACGTTTTCAAACCAGAGTGCAGGGCCGGACTGTTCGAAAACACGCCGGCTGACGGCCCCCACTTCCATGTCCCAATCCACTTCCCTCTGAATTCGATGCAGATCTCCCGTTCTCTCGATAGCGGTTATGAAATCTCTTAAATCACTGAAGGGCATGTTCTACTCTACGATCTTAGGACTCTCTTCATCCAGGAAGCGATGGCTGCAGTAGGGGCAGAGAAGCTGGATTTTCTTGTGCCTCAGCTCCTCCTTGTGGCAGTAAAATTCCCCCTGGCACTGGGGGCAAGTCACCCAAAAGATTGTTGCCATGAATTCTCCTCTTCCTGGCCTCAATGGCTGGGTAGCCTGTTGAACTCCGCCGGCGGGATGAAATCTTCGAGTCGGGACCTCTTCAGGAGTTTCTGGAAGAGATCCTGAAGGCTTTTTTCGCCATTAGCTGCTGTCGTTTGCATTATCTCAATAATGGAGGAGAAGGTTCTTAAAGCAGGCGGGCCTTCTCGAGTGCGTCTTTCACTCTTTGTTTTTCTTCTTGATCCAAAGGCAGCTGCGGAGGTCGAACGTTGACGACTCTTGGGCTAAGCACTCCCATCATGGCAAGCGCCTCTTTGCATCTCGCCCTCCTGTTTCTGGTGGGGGCGCCCCACAGGACATTGGCCAGTGGTTGCAAGCGGTCGGAGATTTCCTTGGCCTCTCCGGGCCGCCTGTTATTAACCAGATCGAGCATCTCTGCAATCTTGTTCGTTTCGAATGACCCAAAGCCGATCAAGGCCCCCTCCACTCCCAACAGGAAGGATTCCAATAGGAACGTATCGTTCCCGGTTAGAATTGAAATTTTTTTCGGCAAGCCCCGTAGGAATTGGACAGTAGCATGAAACTTCTTCGGATCGAAGGAGGCCTCCTTTATAGCGCGGACGCTCTCCAACGTGGCCAGTTCACCAAGCGTCTCATGGTTGTATTCGACGCCTCCCAGACCTTTATTCAATTGGAACAGGACAACCGGTAACCCTGCGGCCTCGGCAATGGCCTTGTGGTAGGAGACCGGAATCCCTACCGGCAGATCTTCCCCGGCAAAGAAATAGTTGGGATGGATCATCACAGCCGAGGCCCCTGCCTCTTTCGCGTCGGCGGCCTGGGCCATGGCATCCCTGGTGTAATTTGCGGCCACCCCGGCGATGATTGGAACGCGCCCATTTACGACTCCAGAGACAATCTCGATGACCTGTCTTCGCTCCTCGCGGGAGAGCAGGGGTCCCTCGCCGACCTCGACGTTCACGGCCAGCCCTCCCACCCTCTGTTTCATCAGCCATTGAACGTATTCCTCCAATGCTTCTTCGGCGACGGAATAGTCGGCATTCATCGGAAGAAGCGTAGCAGGAATAATTCCTGATAGATGGAATTCCGACATGGCAGAGAGATTACCCATGATAGAACTTCACTGTCAACCTGTGATAGAGCATGGCATTAGCAGACATCGCGATGGGGTCCACCCATAAGAAGGTAGCCCTCCATACCGACAACGCAGGGCATAATTGACTCCCGTTTCGGCTCTATTATACGATAAAAAATTCAATAGGACACAGGAGGAAATAGGAGATGACTGAGACCTATGATCTAGCCGTGTTCATGCGGGAGCTAGACGTTATCGTTGACGAAGAGAAGCAGGACTTTCGCGCCATAGTCAATAGGGGGAAGCCTCATCTTGGGCGCCTGCTTGCAGATATGAAGTGGTTGGATCCGCGCT
>JAZFYO010000138.1:0-23566 GCA_036443615.1 Binatia bacterium
ATTTCTGGCATGTCCCATTCTGATAATTCGGGGGGAATGAGGAACATCTATGCAAAGGGTAATTGATTTGCAACGGGACAAGCAAACATTTCTCCAAGAGAAATTTTGGCAACTCATTCACTGGGAGAGGGTCAAGAGGAGGGAGCGAATCCTAATTTCGGCATTGTTTTACTCTGTTCTTGTCTCTCTCATCACCCTCCCTGTAGGAGATCTGTTTCCAAGCTGGGCTGACCCTCTCTCTCTTACCGTGCCCCTTTTCCTGCTCTTGACGCTGGCTTTTTTTATTTGGAGTCCTTGGAGGGGGAGGGAATCTCTGCGTACCATCCTTCTGCTAGACAAAACCCTCCGGCTCCAGGAGAGGGCGGTCACTGCCTGGGAGATCCTTGGCCGGAGGGAGAGAAGGCCAGCCGAGGATTTAGTCCTCGCGGAGACGGCGGCCAACCTTAAGAAGGTGGAAATGAAGGGCCTTTTTAAAAGGCAGCTTTCTTGGCATGCCTTTTTGGTTCCCCCTCTGCTCCTCCTATGGGTGCTCCTTGCCTGGCTCGATGTGGATCTGCATTTTGACTGGCTTCAGGGGTCCAAAACGGTAGCAGTTGCTCAGAAGCTCAAGGAGTTTTCCCATGGCCTTCAGGAGAGAGCGAAGAAGGATGAGCTAACCGAGAGTCTCAAAATGGCCAGTGCCTTGGAGGAGACAGCAGAAAAGGGCCTCAAAGGCGAGATCGGAGAAGAAACGCTAAGGGAGGATCTTGCAGAGGCGGTTCAGGGGATTGGGGGCTCGGTACCCGGCATCTCCCAAGAACCGGGGGCTTCATGGCCTACGCTGTCCAAGGACGCCCTGTCGGATTTGAAGACCGAAGTGGGAAAGTTTAAAGATGCCCTTACAAACCCTGATTCTCTAGCTGGAAGGGGAATCCGGAGGGGGGATATCCTTGAGGGTCTAGCCGGTCTTTCCCCTTTCATGGGTGAGATTGGCAAAGGCCTTTTGTCTACCGAGGACCTAGAGGATAGAGATGTAAGGGAGCACCTGGAGAAACTTGGAAGAAGGATTGTTTCAGAGCTCGATCGTCGCAACCTCAAGGAGACCAGGGATTTTCTTCTCCATTTGCTCGAAGAGATGAAGGGAGAAGAAGCAGAGGGGCCTTCACGGGGGAGGGGTTTGGCTCGACGGCGTAAGCCATCCACCGCGGAAATGCGATCAGGAAGGGGAAGCCTTCCGGGAGATCGGCCGGGGTCGAAAGGGCCGAAGGTTCAGCCCCCTCCGTTCCAGGCGCGCGCCGCAACTCACCTCAAGGGGTTATTAGGGAAAGGCTTAAGTGCCGGCATGACGGTGAGAGGAGAGTTTCCGGCAAATAAAAGTGAGGTTCCACAGGAGGAGGTCATTACCTCATATCAACGGCAGATCGAGGGAGAGCTTGCTTCGGAACAGATTCCGAAAGAGCTTAAGGAGACCATTAAACAGTATTTTCTCTCTCTGGGGATGGCTGAAAATAAAAAATAAGCAATCGGCCATCAGCAATCAGCGGTCAACGACAGGGACTGAGCGATGAGAACTCGGGACTGAGTGTGGTAAGCGCTTCACTCACCCCTCAGCACTCAGTCCTCAATACTACTAGCCGGTGAAGGCTGATAACTAATGGCTGATAGCCAAAGGGGAATCATTTTGGAGGTGTCAAGAGAGTTTCGAGAACAGATGGTCCATGCCCGGCGTGCCTTCGAAGAGGTGAAGGACGAGATGAGCCGGGTGGTGGTGGGTCACGTGGAATTAATCGAAGAAGTCTTTATCGCCCTTGTCTGCGGCGGACACTGTCTGCTTGAAGGTGTCCCCGGGCTGGGTAAGACGCTGGTGGTCCGCAGCCTTGGGGAGCTTCTCAATCTTAGCTTCTCCCGTGTTCAGTTCACTCCCGATCTCATGCCTGCTGATATCACAGGGACAAACGTCCTTAACGAGGACTCTTCAGGGAGAAAGTTTTTCGATTTTCAGCCTGGCCCCATCTTTGCCAATATCGTATTGGCCGATGAGATCAACCGGGCCACGCCTAAGACCCAATCTGCCCTGTTGGAGGCAATGCAGGAGCAGGGCGTTACGGTGGGGGGTAAGTTGCATCGTCTGAGTGGTCCCTTTATGGTTCTTGCGACACAAAATCCCATCGAGATGGAGGGGACCTATCCCTTGCCCGAGGCCCAGATCGACCGATTCTTCTTCAAGATCTTGGTCCGCTACCCAAGCCACGCGGAGATGGGGCGGATCGCTGATTTGACCACTGCCGCTGCACCTCCCTCACTTCGGAAGGTTCTGGGTGCCGAAGGGATTCTCGAAATCAGAGATGGGGTGCGGGAGATACCTCTGGCTGAAGTGGTCAAAGATTATGCTGTTCGGTTGGTTCTAGCCACGCATCCTCAGGGAGAGTGGAGCGTCCCCCTGGCTCGGAAGTTTGTCCTCTACGGTTCCAGTCCCCGGGGACTACAGAGCATCATCTTGGCCGCGAAGGCCCGTTCTTTTTTTTCAGAGAGGCCCAATGTCTCCTTTGATGACATACGGGCAGTTCTGATGTCTAGCCTACGCCATCGCCTCCTCCTAAACCTGGCAGCGGATGCAGAGGGTATCACCTCGGAGAAGGTGTTGGGGGAGGTCCTGGAGCATGTTTCCGAGGTCTTGTAGAGATGGCCCTCGAAGCCCCGTCAACCTTTCTTGAGCCTGAGTTCCTTAAGGTTTTAGAGCGGCTCCGCGTGGTGGCAAAGAGAATCTCCTCGTCTAGAGGAAGGGGGGAACACCTTTCACCAAGGAGAGGCTCTAGCCTCGAATTCTCCGGCTACAAAAATTATCACATCGGGGACGACCTCCGGTATGTCGATTGGAACATATATCGTCGTCTGGATAGGCTCTTCCTGAAGGTCTTTGCGGGGGAGGAGGAGATGAACATCTATCTCCTCCTCGATACTAGCCGTTCTATGGCCGCAGGAACTCCCTCAAAGATTCAGTATGCCAAGAGCGTGGCCGCCGCCATCGGGTACATTGGCCTCAAAAACCACGACAGGGTAGGAGTAGCGAGCTTCTCTTCCGGCACGGTTTCCCACCTACCCTTAGGGAGAGGCAGGAAACAAATCCTCACCCTCTTCGGATTTCTGAGGGATCTCTCCTGCCATGGGGAAACTGACCTGCAGGCCTCTGCTAAATCGTTCTCGCGTCTCTTTCCCCGCCACGGGCTGGTGGTGCTCTTTAGCGACCTCTTCGATCCACGAGGATGCCAGGCCGGTTTAGAGGAGCTGATGAGGAAAAATTATGAGGTTTTGGTCATCCATATCCTAGATGGATCCGATAGCCGGTTTGAGCAACTGGGAGATGTCTCGCTGCTCGATGTGGAAAGCGGTAGGGAGAGAAGACTCTTTCTCGATGGTGCTTTGGCTAAGCGTTTTCATGATGAGGTCCAACGCTATCTCGAAGAAACGGCATCGTTTTGTTTGGGTCGTGATGTAGATTATCTGCGGACGACCACAGACACCTCGTTTGAAGACTTTGTCCTTCTCACATTGCGCCAGGGCAGAAGGGTTAGGTAGAAGAGATGCTTTGGGGCGCCCCGTATTCACTTCTCCTCCTCCTAGGCGCAATACCTGCGATCCTGTTCCTTCACAGTCTTCGCCCCAAGGGAGACAGGGTTAGAACCGCTGTCTTATTTATTCTAGAGCGGGTCCTGAGAGAACAGCCGGTTGGAAAGCGGCTCGGCTGGCTCATGAAAAAAAACCTCCTACTACTTCTCCAGATACTCATTGCCCTTTTCCTCATTATGGCCTTGGCGGATCCTTCTCTGATAGGTTTTGGCAACCCGGTGGGCGATATCGTGGTGGTGGTTGATTTAAGCGCGAGCATGAAGGCCGGTGAAGGCTCCGGAAGCCGATTTAAAGCTGCCCGCAAGGAATTTTTATCACTCATCGATGCCAAGCCGTCGAGCCAGAGGATCATGGTCATTGGAGCAGGTCCAAGTCCTCGGGTTTTACTTCCGTTCACATCGGATAATAGAAGAATCGCGCGTCTGATCCGGAGTTTGCACCCAACAGATGCTCCGGCACAGGTTAAAGAGGCGATTCTGTTCGCCCATTCGTTTCTGCGTCAGGATAGTGACGATAGGGTGGTTGTTTTCAGTGACGCTGCCTTTGAGGGAATTGAAGAGATTGCCTGGAACTCTCCACACCTCCGCTTGGTTAGGGTTGAGGGTGGGGATCAGAATGTAGGGATTATGGCCTTTGAGTTCCGACAGGTTCCGGCTGACCCGAACGAGTACGAAATCATGGTGAGTATCAAAAACTTCACCAATCGGTCTATTCGCGCCCCGCTAACCCTAAAGATTGGGGAGAGGACCCTGGTGAGCGAGGTCGTCGAGATCGGGGCGCAGGGAAAGCGAATTTTGATTTACCCTTATCGGGGACCCTTAAAGGGACGCGCTACAGCTCTGTTGGGAGTCGAGGATGATTTTCTAACCGACAACAGCGCCTTTCTGGTACTTTCCGGATCTCCTGTGATCCGTGTGCTTTACGCGGGTAAGGGGAATTTCTTTCTGGAGCAGCTCCTTCGATCATTCCCCCATGTCCGCACCACACATGTGGACCGATTGGACGATGAATCCTTTTCGCAGCAGGTCCGACAATACGACGTGATTGTCTTGGACGGGATTGCCTCTCCGACCATCGCTGAAGGAAACTTTATCCTCATCAATACAGTTGGCAAAGGTCTCCCGTTAAAGGTTGAGGGAAAGGTCACGAGACCCCGGCCTGTTCCTTGGACCGAGAGACATTCCCTGGCCAACGGGCTTCGTCTTGAAAATCTTTACATCGGGGAGGCGCTTAAGCTCGTTCCCCTTGGAGAAGGGGTCATCCTGGCCCGGTCAAAGGAGACCCCGCTGATCTACGCCCTTGAGACGGACAGCCTGAAGGCGTTGGTCTTTGCCTTTGACCTCTTGGATTCCGACCTCCCACTCAGGCTTTCCTTTCCTCTCCTTCTTAGCAACGCTTTCGAGTGGTTCCGTCCGGGGAGTGCTGAATTTCCTGCAGCCCAGGTTCAGGCCGGCACCACTCAAACCCTTCACGTGAAAGAAGTCTATGACCAGGTCGAGATCAGAACCCCATCGGGGCTCACGGAGAAGATTAGGGAGATTTCAAGGAACTTGGATTTTCCCAACACCTTGGAGGCCGGGTTCTATACGTTCAAGGGAGGGAACATTGAAGGCCAGTTCGCCGTCAACCTGTTCAGTGAGGCAGAATCCCAAATCCGTTCATCTTTTTCTCTCCCCTCCAAGGCCACGGCTAGCGGAGTGAGGGGGGGTGGCGAGAAGATAAAGGTGGGGTTTTCTCTCTGGCCCTACCTACTCTTTTTGGTTTTTCTCCTGTTGGCGGTTGAAGGGTTCCTGGTCTATCACAGCGGCGGGTCCTTTACCCATTTGCTCTTTCGCCTGCCTGCCCTGTTGGCTGTTCTTGTCGCTCTTGTCAATCCGAGCGTGTTTAAGGCAACCAACGCATTGGACGTGGTGCTTGCAGTGGATTTTTCTCGCAGCGTGGGGCAGGCAGGGAAGGACGAAGCGGTTCGAATCCTCGATGAGGCTCAGCGCCTCAAGGGTCCTAAGACAAGGCTTGGGCTTCTCTCTTTTAGCCGTCGGCCCGTGTGGGAGTTTTTTCCCCGTAAAGATTTCCCTGCTTCTGATTTTTTCCCTCCCGCTGATCGGAGGGAGACGGATATTACAGCTGCGCTTCAGGCAGCGCTCGCGCAGATCAACGAAGAGCACGAAGGAAGGGTTCTTCTTGTTTCTGACGGCAACGAGAATCGCGGAGAGGTATCGCGGGTCCTACCGCTTTTGCGTTCTAACGGCATTCAGGTTTGGACCCTTCCTGTGAGTTTCTCACAGGGCAGAAACGAGATCTATCTGAGAGATTTCGTCGTACCTCATCGGGTGGACAGCGCGGAGACCTTTGAGGTGAGGGGTGCTATCGAAAGCCTCCGTGAGGCAACCGCCCGGGTCAAGCTGCTGCGTGACGGCGTTGTCCGGAAGGAGCTCCAGATGGTGTTAAGGGCGGGGACAAACTGGGTTTCCTTTCGAGATGCCCTAACGAAGAGGGGAAGTCACACTTTCGAGCTTTTAGTAGAATCTCCACAAGATACCCTCGCCGAGAACAACCTCCTCGAGGGAGTAATCGAAGTCCAAGGTCCCCCAAGAGTGCTCTACCTTCATTCCCTCGATGATTCTCAACGGGTCATGGCCCGTGTCTTGTCGGTTCAGGGATACGAGGTGGTTGAGGCCTCCGCGGACCAAGCCAATCTCTCCCTTCCGGAGCTTTCGGGCTACGACCTTCTGGTTCTCGACAATCTTCCGGCTTATGGCCTCTCTCAGGCGAAGATGGAGGCTATGGAGCATTATGTCAGGGACCTAGGGGGTGGTTTGTTAGTCATTGGCGGAACAAAGAGCTACGGGGCGGGCGGGTACTATAGAAGCCCTCTGGAGCGGGTGCTTCCGGTGGAGATGAGGCCTCCCGCGCGTCTCGAGCTTCCCCATGTGGCGCTCCTTTTCATTCTAGATAAATCGGGGAGTATGGGGGAAGGGCCCCGAGGGGCGACCAAGGTGGACCTGGCTAAGGCGGCAGCCATTGCATCTGCCGAGCTGCTCAGCCCTACAGACCAGGTAGGGGTGCTCGCCTTTGATGCGGGATGGGAATGGATTGTCCCCTTCACCCGCGTGGGCAAGGGGGAATGGATATCTGACCGGATCTCTTCCCTTCAAGCGGACGGCGGGACAGATCTATATAATGCCATGGTTGAGGGGTACCGTTCCTTATTTGCAAAGAAGGCGTCCGTTAAGCACGTGTTGGTGCTGTCGGATGGACTGACCGATAAGAAGGATTTTTCTACGCTGGTTAAGACGATGGCGGGCGATGGGGTCACGGTGTCTACGGTTTCAGTGGGCCGAGATGCCGATCTGACCTTGATGGGTAGAATCGCCAAAAATGGCAAGGGAAGGGGCTATCTGACTATAGATCCTAGGACCATCCCGCAGATCTTTACCACCGAGACCCTGTTGATCTCGCAGGATCTATTGGTGGAAAAAACCGTCCAGCCCAAGCTGGTGCGAGCCGACGGGCCCCTAGAGGGACTCACGCAAAAAGAGATTCCACCGGTTCGAGGGTATGTACTTACCCATCCTAAACCCCTCGCAGAGGTCCTGATGAAGGTAGAAGATAATCCTCTATTGGTCACATGGCGTTATGGGCTAGGGAGGGTAGTGGCTTTCACTTCGGACTTGAGCGGGAGATGGGGAAGGGACTGGTTGAGGTGGGAGCGCTTTCCCCAGTGGTCCAGTCAGCTTGCTCGGAGCGTCATGAGGAGGGTTTCAGAGGATAGGGTAAGGACCGAGTTGCGACAAGACGGGGAAGAGATGGAAGCCCAAGTTGATTTTATATCTACGGGGGGACGCTTTATCAATCATCTCAGTCTGAGAGGGATTCTGACGGGGCCCGATCGGACTGCCCGGGAGAGGGCATTTCGTCAGGTTGCCCCTGGGAGGTATGAGGCCCGTTTTTCTGCTCCGCAACGGGGGATCTACCTTTTGACGATCTACGATCAGAGAAGAGAAGGTGAAGAGCCCTCTGTGGCGATGACGGTGCCATTTATCTCTCCGTACCCGAAGGAGTACCGAGAAGTCAAGCCCAATACTGCACTGCTCAGTCGTTTGGCTGAGGAAACAGGAGGAGAGGTTCTGGAGTCAGAGAGATTGGAAGAAGGGCTCAAGCGGCTCTTTACCCCTAAGAGAAACTATGGGCGCTCGGCCCAAGATACCTGGTGGGCACTCGCTGGTCTGGGACTTTTATTCTTCCTTGCCGATTTGGCCCTTAGAAGGCTGCCGGGCAGAGGAATGACGCACCCTACAGTTTGATCTATCACCACCAACTTCTCAAGTCCGCTCCCCAGTCACAAAAGTAGAGTGCCCTCTGGGCATACTCGCGCGTCCAGTTACAACAGAGCTTGGAGGTGTGTTTTCAATTTGGAAAAAATCTCCAACCTTGATCCGTTCCGTAGTCATGGCATAATGTGATCCGAATTCGTGCAAGTACTATGTTAACTGAGATCGAAAACAGCTCAACTCAAGTGCCTGCTGGGCACCGCTCGGGATATGTGGCGATCGTGGGGCGGCCGAACGTGGGGAAGTCAACCCTTCTGAATCAACTACTGGGGGAGAAAATCGCCATTGTCACCCCGAGGCCGCAGACCACACGCAATCGGATCACAGGGATCAAGACCACTGAACACGGCCAGATCGTCTTTTTGGATACCCCCGGGATTCATCGGGCTCGCTCCCTCATCAACCGACGCATGGTGGTGACCGCCCTCAAGACCTTGAGGGAGGTGGAAGGAATTCTCTGGCTCGTTGATGCCCGTAATGGGATTCAGGTGGAGGATGAAGATATTGCCCGGGCCCTTAAGGAGTCTCAGGGAAGGACATTGATCTTGTTGAACAAGATAGATCTTACGGCTAAGGAGAGACTGCTCCCTTTGATGGACCGGTGTTCAACGCTGTTACCACAGAGGGAGATCATCCCGATCAGTGCCTTAAAGGGGGAAAACGTCCCCCTTCTCTTGGACACGATTTTCAAATTGCTCCCGGAAGGTCCGCGCTATTTCCCCGAGGGGGATATCACGGATCATACGGAGCGCTTCGTCGCCTCCGAGATTATCCGAGAGAAAATATTTCTACTCACCCGAGAGGAGGTCCCTTACGTCACGGCAGTCGTCATCGATGAATTCACGGAGAAGGAGCAGAAAAATCTGATCGTGGTCAAGGCTACGATTTATACGGAGCGCGAGTCACACAAACCCATCCTCATCGGCAAGAGAGGGGCGATGATTAAGGAGATTGGCAAACAGGCCAGGGAGGAGCTGGAGCTCTTGCTGGGCTGCAGGATCTTTTTGGAACTCTTTATCAAAGTTCACGAGGGGTGGAGTCAAGATTCCCAGACATTAAAGGAATTCGGTCTCTAGAAATATGGTCCAGTTAATTTCCGCTAGAATTGGGATGATGGAAGCCCTGGCTAGGCCCAACAGCTCTGATCAGACACTCCTTCTGGCCATTGTGGGGCGGCCCAATGTGGGGAAGTCCACTCTATTCAACAGGCTTTCGGGAGCAAGGAAGGCTATTGTAAATAATCTGCCGGGGGTCACACGGGATCGCAATTACGGTGAGGCGAAGTGGCGTGGAAGGAGATTCCTTCTGATAGACACCGGTGGATTCGAACCTGACCCGGAAACGGCGCTTAAAGAACAGATCCAGGAACAGAGCCGCTTAGCGATAGAAGAGGCAGACGTCATAGTCCTTCTCCTTGATGCGAAGGTTGGTTTGAGTCCCTTGGACCGGGAAGCCGTGGAGCTGCTGCGGAGGGTCAAGAAGCCTGTACTCTTCGCCGTCAACAAAGTCGATACGAAACCCAAAGAGGATCTGCTTTACGAATTCTACTCCTTGGGTTTGAGTGAAATCTTCCCCCTCTCATCCGAGCATGGACTTGGAATTACTGAATTGATGGATCGAGTCTTTGGTGCATTTCCAAGGAGGGAAGGTGATGAGGTCCAGGGAGAGGATCGGGAAAATTCCTCGCGCCTTGCCATTGTGGGGCGACCCAATGTAGGGAAGTCCTCTCTCGTCAACCGCCTTCTGGGATATGGTCGGTCCATAGTGGACCCTCTCCCGGGTACGACGCGAGATCCCTTGGATAGCCCTTTTCATTGGGGGGAGGAGTCCTACACACTGGTGGACACGGCAGGGATCCGCCGCAAGGCAAGAATCACGGATCAGATTGAGCGCTACAGCGTGATCAGAGCGCTCCGTTCAGTGGATCGGGGGGATGTGCTCATTCATCTTTTGGACGGTCCTGAAGGAGTCACCAGTCAGGACGCCCAGATCTTGGGCTATGCGCTTCAGCGTGGCAAGGGGCTGGTTTTGGCAGTGAACAAGTGGGACCTGGTTCCCCGAGTTTCGGCTGGCGCCAAAGCCTATGGCACACAGGTTAATGAGAAGTTGCCGTTCATCGATTTTGCCCCAATAGTGTTTATCTCTGCGCTTACTGGATTTGGTATCCCGAAGCTGATGAATCTGGTGCAGCAGGTCTCGAAATCCCAGCGGCGTTGGATTCGTACCTCCATTCTAAACCAGGCGCTACGCGGGGTTGTCAGGAAACACCCCCCACCTATCTTTCGCGGTCGGGAAGTCAAAATCTACTATGCTACACAGACCGCCATATGTCCCCCGACCTTCACCCTTTTTGCTAACTTCACCAAGGGCATCTCCCCAAACTATGAGCGCTACCTGATCCATCAGCTGCGTGCAGCCCTTAAGATGGAAATTACTCCACTACGACTGGTGCTGCGGGCTAGAAGAGAACAGAGAGGAGTTGGTAGAAAATGACGCGAAAGAGGACTAGAGGGCATGGCCTGTCGATCGGAGCTACGCGTGATGGAGTAGGAGAGGTGCGGCTTATAGGCCGAAGTGTGACCGTTGGGGTGTGGACCAAGGATGAGAGTTCACTTGCCCGGCGCTGGGGGATGACGGCCAAAGAGGAAATGAACGCTTACTTCACTGGGCAGTTGCGCTCGTTTACCACACCCAGCGATCTCAGCGGGCTCCCTCTATTTACTCAGGCTGTGCTCAGGATCACCGCCAAAATTCCCTATGGTGAGGTGAGATGCTACCGCTGGATAGCCCAACGGTTAGGAAAGCCTAAGGCCTCTCGGGCTGTGGGTAATGCCCTAGCTAGAAACCCAATTCCAATTATCATTCCTTGCCATCGTGTCATCCGTGCCGACGGGTCCCTTGGAGGCTACGCCCTTGGCCTGGATTGGAAAAGAAGATTGTTAGAGTTGGAGCAATACCATTCCAGGGTTAAAGGGGTTGCCTGATTTGGGGACGGGGTTTTTCCTGCGTCGGGAGAGGATTGGTGCCTTCAGCTTGACAAACCACGAAAGACTATGGTTGACCCGTGGGGATTATGGGAGTGGCACTATCCTCGTCTTCGTTGGACGAACGAGAACTTCTCCCTTGGATCGCGCTCGCGCGGGTTCGCGGGTTGGGTTGCGCGGGCTTCAAGCGAATAGCGGAACATCTCGGCGATCCGAGGCAGGCCTTTTGGATATCTGAGAGGGAGTTGGCGCAGGTCCCCGACCTCGATAGGCAGGCAATCGAGGGTCTCCTGACCTTCTCGGATTGGGACGAGGTCAGGAAAGAAATGAGTCGCATCTCTGAAACTGGAGCGCGGGTCATTCCTTACAACGATTCACGCTACCCGACCCGATTGCGGATGATTCCTGATCCTCCTCCTTTTCTCTATGTCAAAGGAGAGATCGGAGATGGTGATGAAAAGGCTCTGGCGGTGGTCGGATCGCGTAGCGCCAGCGATTACGGCCTGAGAGTAACTCGAGACCTCTGTCAGGGATTATGCTCGATAGGATTTACCGTGGTTAGTGGCATGGCTCGTGGAATAGACGGGGAGGCCCATCAGGCTGCCATAGGGATGGGTGGTAGGACAGTGGCTGTACTGGGTTCGGGGGTGGATGTCGTCTATCCCTGGGAACATAAAGAGTTGTACCAAACAATCTGTCAGCAAGGAGCAGTCCTATCCGATTTGCCAATGGGGACTCCCCCATTTCCCTTTAATTTTCCATCCCGAAATCGTCTCATCAGCGGTCTCTCTCTCGGGGTGGTGGTGGTCGAAGCCACAGAAAAGAGCGGCTCGTTAATTACTGCCAGCTTGGCGCTCGATCAGGGGAGGGAGGTTTTTGCTGTGCCCGGCCCGGCAGGGGCAAGCCGTAGTCGCGGGACCAACCGGTTGATTCGTCAAGGTGCTAAGCTGGTCGAGACGGTTGGGGACATCATTGAAGAGATCGCCCCTCAGCTTCTGTCTCAATGTGAGGGGTTGAGGGAAGGTCCTGTACCAACTCTGCCCCCTAACGCGAGTCCTGAGGTTAGGATGGTATTCGAGTTGGTTCAGCAGGGCCCGCTTCAGATCGATGAGCTAATCCAAGCCAGTGGCCTTTCTCCGGCAAAGGTCTCAGAGATCCTGTTAGATATGGAAATCAAAGGGTTATTGAGACAGTTGCCAGGTAAGAGATTTAGCCTAAACTGATTTGAATTTCAGATTTCAGGTCTCAAATGGTAGAATAGGAATCTACAATCTGAGATCTGACAATTGAGGAAGAATTTATGGCTGTAAAAAATTTAGTCATCGTTGAATCTCCAGCCAAGGCCAGGACCCTGGAAAAATACCTGGGCCGTGACTTTCAGGTCAAGGCCTCAGTGGGACATGTTGTGGACCTCCCCAAGAGCAAGTTAGGGGTGGATATCAAAAATGGGTTTACCCCTGACTTTCGTGTCATCCAGGGGAAAAGTAAAATTGTTGATGAGCTCAAGCGTGCGGCACGCGGTAAGGACAATATTTACCTTGCCTCCGACCCGGACCGGGAGGGTGAGGCCATCGCCTGGCACATTGCGAACGAACTCGGTAGAGACGGCTACCGATTCCACCGTCTACTGATTAACGAGATTACCCGAAAGGCAGTCCAAGAGGCTATAGCCCATCCGCAGAAACTGGATCAGAAGAAGTTTGACGCCCAGGTTGCCCGACGGGTCTTGGACCGCCTGGTGGGCTATCAGATAAGTCCACTCCTGTGGAAAAAAGTGCGCAGGGGTCTGAGTGCGGGGCGGGTGCAATCGGTGGCTGTGCGGATGGTTGCTGATCGTGAAAAGAGCATCCGCGCTTTCGTTCCCGTAGAATATTGGTCCCTTACCGCTCTTTTGGAAGGTCGGGTTGGCCCCTCGTTTGATGCGAAGTTGGTCCAGTGGCAGGGGAAGAAAATCGACAACAAGAAGGTTCGCATCGAGAGCGAAGGGCAAACACAAGTCATCACGAAATCGCTGGAAGGCGCACCGTGGGTCATTGGCAAGGTTGAAAAGAAGGAAAGGCGGCGATTTCCTGCGCCTCCTTTTATTACCAGCAGGCTCCAGCAAGAGGCGTCGCGGAAACTTGGTTTTCAGCCAAATCGGACCATGCAGATTGCTCAAAGACTCTACGAGGGGATGGAGTTGGGGCCGGATGGATCGGTTGGTCTCATCACCTATATGCGAACTGATTCGACACGTGTCTCTACGGATGCCATCCAAGAGGCACGCGGCTTAATCCAGACGCAATTCGGAAAAAGTTATCTGCCAGGGAAGCCGGTTTTTTATCGTTCTAAAAAAGGGGCCCAGGACGCCCATGAAGCGATCAGACCAACTTCAATGGAGTATACCCCCGAGCGGGTGCGCCGGTTTCTGCGCCGGGACCACTTTGCCCTTTACTGTCTGGTCTGGGAGCGATTTATTGCGAGCCAGATGTCCCCGGCACTATTTGACCAGACTGCCTTTGATATGCAGGTTGGGGAAGGGGTCTTCAGGGCCACTGGCCAGCAGCTTAAGTTTGACGGCTTTATGAGGCTCTACAGCGAGGGCAGAGATGACGAGGGTGAGGAGAAGGAGGCCATGCTGCCAGACCTGCAGGTGGAAGATGCCTTGAAGTTACTTTCTCTTGAGCCACGCCAGCATTTCACACAGCCACCTCCCCGCTTCACTCAGGCTACCCTGATCAGGGAGCTGGAGGAGAAGGGAATTGGCAGGCCCTCCACCTATGCTGGAATCGTGTCTAATATCTTGGACAAAGAATATATCGTTCTGGATGAGAGGAGATGCTTGATCCCTACGGAGCTCGGCTTTCTCGTCACAGATCTGTTGGTGGAATGCTTTCCCGATATCCTCAACGTAGAGTTTACCGCAGGGATGGAGGGCATGCTGGATAAGATCGAGGAGGGAAGAGAAAATTGGCTTAAGGTCATGAAGCGCTTCTACACTTCGTTTTCGCGTGATCTTAAGAAGGCAGAATCCGAAATGAGGGACGTGAAGCGGGAGGAGATCCCCACGGATATTGCCTGCGAGAAGTGTGGGGCTATGATGGTTGTAAAGTGGGGACGCAACGGTGAGTTCCTTGCCTGTCCCCGTTATCCCGAGTGTAGGAATACCAAGAATTTTACCCGCGATGATAAAGGCGAAGTTCACGTAGCAAAGGAGGCCGACACCGGAGAGGCCTGCGAGCAATGTGAACGGCCAATGGAAGTCCGTTGGGGAAAATACGGCCAGTTCTTAGGCTGCAGCGGTTATCCGGAGTGTAAGAACATTAGGTCTTTGGTGACTCCCGTCGAACTTGGAATCCGTTGTCCTACATGTGTAGAGGGAAATCTCCGAGAGAAAAAATCTCGGCGGGGAAAAATCTTCTTCGGCTGCGATCGCTATCCCAAGTGTCGCTTTGCCGCTTGGGATCGCCCTGTGGCAGAGGCCTGTCCCAAGTGCGGAGCGGCCATTTTGCTCGAAAAGGTCACCAAGAGGGCCGGTCAAGTTCGTCGTTGTCACAAGGAAGAATGCGACTATAGCGTCCAGGTCGTGGAATGAGCGATGGAGCGAATGGTAAGGATCCTGGGTGGTGGCCTGGCTGGCTCGGAGGCGACCTGGCAACTGGCCCAGCGGGGCGTGGCAGTGGAGCTTTACGAGATGCGGCCCCGGAGGACCACAGAGGCACATGCCACCGGGGCGCTTGCAGAGCTTGTCTGTAGCAACTCTTTTCGTTCCCAATTCTTGACTACCGGTGCAGGTCTCTTGAAGGAGGAGATGCGCCGTTTGGGCTCGCTTGTCGTCCGTGTAGGCGAAGCAAACCGGGTTCCTGCGGGTTCCGCGCTTGCGGTAGATCGGGAGTGTTTTTCCCGGGCCCTTACGGCTAAAATCCAATCTTTACCTGCTGTTCGGATCATTCGGGAGGAGGTGCGGGAGATACCTCCCGGGGTGGTAATTTTGGCGACGGGTCCACTGACGTCTCCAGCCCTCTCTGATCAACTCTCCACTCTGCTCGGCTCCCGTCACCTATATTTTTATGATGCGATCTCTCCCATTGTAACCGCTGAGTCCATCAATATGGCGGTCGCCTTCAGGGCCTCCCGTTATGAGGAGGGCCGCGGAGATTACCTGAACATTCCTCTGACCCGTGTGGAGTACGAGCGCTTGGTGGATGCGATTCTGGCCGCGGAGGTGGTCCCAACCCGGAGCTTTGAGCGCTGTCTTGTCTTTGAAGGCTGTCAGCCCATCGAGGAGATGGCCAGACGTGGCAGAGATACTTTGGCCTTCGGTCCCATGAAACCCACTGGACTGATGGATCCTCATTCGGGGAAGAGGCCATATGCGGCGATTCAGCTGAGACAGGAAAATCATGAGGGAACCCTCTACAACATGGTGGGTTTCCAGACGAAGATGACCTATCCGGAGCAGAGGCGCGTCTTTTCCCTCATCCCTGGTTTTGAGAAAATAGAGTTTGCCCGCCTCGGAAGCCTCCATCGAAATACCTTCATCGATTCCCCGCATCATCTTCTGCCTACACTCCAATGGCGACAACGTTCCGATCTCTTCTTTGCTGGTCAGATCACAGGTGTGGAGGGATACATTGAGTCAGCGGCCTCAGGCCTGCTAGCAGGGATCAACGCGGCTAGATTGATCGAGGGATTGGCCCCCAATTTCCCGCCTGCTACCACAGCCTTGGGATCCCTGTCCGCCTATATTTCCGATTCCTCGCGCAAGGGTTTTCAGCCCATGAACGCAAATTTTGGTCTCCTCCCGCCTCTTCCTACACCGGCTCGGGGCAAAGCAAAGAGAGGGCTTATGGCAGAGAGGGCCTTGAAAGATCTTGAGCTTTGGAAGGCGGGGCTCGGTCAGACACCGATATTAGAGCAGGTTCAGGAGGCATAGAGAGAAGCGATGAGCGGGCGGCGATTGGCCACCATCGACATTGGCACCAACACCGTTATTCTCCTGGTTGCTGAACTCAATGGGACAATAGGTCTCCGTTTCCTTGATGACCGGGCAGAGATCACTAGGCTGGGGGAAGGTGTGGACAGAACTGGAATGCTTGGTGAAGAGGGTCAGAACCGAACCCTGAATGCTCTGCGAGGCTATTGTGAAAGATGTCGGAGTCTAAACGTTAAAGAGATAAGAGTTGCCGGAACCAGTGCCCTTAGGGATGCCGCCAATGCAGGGGATTTTAGAAATCGTCTCAAACGGGAGTTGAATCTGGACCTTCGTGTCCTATCACCTCAAGAGGAGGCGGGATACTCTTATCTGGCGGTTCAGAGAGGGCTGCCCTTGGGAGCCAAAGAGCTGTTAGTGGTGGATGTGGGTGGGGGAAGCACAGAGTTTATCTGGGGTAAGGACGGGGAACTGCACCGTTGGGCAAGCTTCCAGATGGGAACGGTAAGGCTTACGGAGAGATTCCTCTTTTCAGATCCGGTTCGGGAAGAAGAGTGCACCCAGTTGGCTAGTGCGGTTGATGATGAGTTGGGAGAAGTGCTGGCCGATTGGAAGACGGAGACTGTTTTCGACGTCATGGTGGGCATAGCGGGGACGTTTACTACGCTGTCGGCGGTAAAAAAAGCCCTGGTCCGGTATTTGCCAGCCGAGGTTCATGGAAGTTTCCTTAATCGGGAAGAGATCCAGCGACAGCTTCGGAATTTCAAGGGTAAGACAATTGCTGAGCGCAGAGAAATTCGCGGGTTGGAACCAAAGAGGGCCGACGTGATCCTTGCCGGGTCTCTGCTGGTCGATAGAATCATGGAATTTTTCCACATGGAGCGCGTTGTGGTGAGCGATCAGGGCATTCGGCACGGGCTTCTTTATGACCGGTTTGAGCGGAGACATGGATAAACCTAGCCTGGTGACACTCAAGGAGGTCAGTAAGAGCTACTCTTCCAATTCCCTCCCTGCCGTCGCCAGTCTAAGTCTGACCCTAGAGAAGGGCGAGATCTTGGCGCTCTTGGGCCCGAGTGGATCCGGTAAGACCACAACCTTGCGTTTGATTGCCGGCTTCGAGGGCCCGGATGAGGGGATGATCTTATTAAACGGCGTACCCGTGGCAGGAGGCGAATTCTGGGTTCCTCCTGAGGCCAGAGAGATCGGCATGGTCTTCCAGGACTACGCCCTGTTTCCTCATTTAACCCTTCTGGAGAATGCGGCTTTCGGTGTTCGGATAAGGGAGAAGCGCGCGAGAGAGCGAAGGGCCATGGAGATTATTGAAATGGTGGAATTAGGTGGATTGGCTCAACGCTATCCACATGAGCTCTCAGGCGGACAACAGCAAAGAGCGGCCCTAGCACGAGCGTTGGCGCCGGGTCCTGGTGTAATTCTTCTCGATGAGCCCTTTAGCAATTTGGATGCGGACATGCGATCTGAAATGCGGCGTGAAGTGGAGAAGGTCCTGCATGATTCAGGCAAGAGTGCAATTCTGGTCACCCATGACCAAGAGGTGGCTTTTTCCATGGCGGACCGGGTAGGGGTTCTGAACGCCGGGTCCCTGGAACAGATGGCCACTCCGGAGGTCCTTTACCACACCCCGGCAACTCGATTTGTTGCCGATTTTGTAGGTGAGGCGGATTTCCTGCCCGGAGAGGTTCGGGAAGAGATCGTGACCGAGGTGGGGACATTCCATGATGGATCGGGTCTGCCGAAGGGGACGAGAATCGAGATCATGATACGACCGGACGATGTGGACTTCGAGCCAAGCCAAAGCGGTAACGGTCTCATTGTTGGGAGAAAATTCCATGGCTCGGAAAACCGTTATGCCCTGAGGCTGCCATCAGGTATTCGGCTTCGTAGCAGCCAGTCATCGGACCTGGTCCTTTCCCCAGGGACTAGGGTGAAAGTCACCGTGAGGCCAACACACCTCGTTGTATTTCCCCTGTAGGTTGAATTTTTTTGTTGACTTTTGCTCTGAATTTAGAGAATTAATAATAGATATAGTTAAATAAGTGCGGAGGGCTGACCGTCAGTGTTCTAGGGAAGCTGTGATCGGTTGGTAAATCATAGATAGGAAAAAGGAGGAGAAGAATTATGACCAAGGCTGATCTCATTAGTTCGGTGGCCAAAGCGGCAAAGATTAGCAAGAGGGCCGCGGGTGATGCAGTGAATGCGTCCTTTGAAGGTCTTGCTCGGGCGATCAAGAGAGAGAAACGGTTTCAAGTGCCGGGATTTGGTACTTTTACGGTCCGGTCACGAAAGGCACGGATGGGAAGAAACCCTCAAACAGGCGCCGCTATCAGTATCAAGGCAAGCAGGACTGTAGGGTTCAAGCCTGCGCCAGCATTAAAAAAGGGCCTGTAAACCCAGGGCAGCGTTTTTTTAGGGCCACCATGGGTGAAGCATGGTGGCCTTTTTTTGTTTTTAACCCTTGATGAGGATTGAGCAGGGAATTAGAATAGCACACCGCCGCGCCTTGAGCTTGGCGCAGGAATCTGCAATTGCATGGGAACATCGACCTCTTTGAAAACAAATAAAATTTGGATGGACAGTCAGATGATCCACTGGGAAGAGGCCAAGGTCCATGTCTTGATCCATTCGCTTCACTATGGGACCGGGTACTTTGAGGGGATCCGCTGCTATTCACTGGAGGATGGCCGCTCGGCTGTCTTCCGGTTGGGTGACCACATCCGAAGGTTTTTTGACTCGGGGCGGATTTTAGGATTTCCACTTCCTTACACGACCGAGCAGATAGAGCAGGCTACCCTCGAGTTGATAAAGGTCAACGAACTTAAGGAGTGTTATATTCGCCCTCTGGCATTTTTAGGGTTGGGGGAGATGGGGCTTTATGCGCCGGAAAACCCAGTTCATGTAATCATTGCCGCGTGGCCATGGGGAGCGTATCTAGGGGACGAAGGGATCAAGAACGGTATCCGGGCGAAGGTTTCCTCCTACACCCGCCATCACGTCAATGTAATGATGACCAAGAGCAAGGTCACGGGGAATTATGTCAATTCCGTTCTCGCCAAGAATGAGGTCAAGGAGGCGGGGTACGATGAGGCGATCATGCTCGATACCGAGGGTTATGTGGCAGAGGGCAGCGGTGAAAATATTTTTATAGTTCGACAAGGACATGTCAAGACAACGCCTCACACATCAATCCTGCCAGGAATCACCAGGGATTCCGTGCTCACGATTGCACGGGACAAAGGATACCCTGTGTTTGAACAGTGCCTTACTCGTGACGAGCTATACATTGCAGACGAGGTCTTTTTTACCGGGACCGCCGCAGAGGTGACACCAGTCCGCGAGGTGGATAACCGTAAGATTGGAAGTAGCTGCCCAGGTCCAATCACCCGCGACTTGCAACAGGCGTTTTTTGACATCACCAAAGGGAAAGATAAAAAATACTGGGGCTGGTTGACCTGCCTCTGAGGTCCATCCAGACAAGAGCCGTGTCCAGACAATGCCCCTAACACGTGATCCTACTCTAAGGGTGACCCTGCTTCCCGGGGATACCAATGCTGGGGGGACTATTTTTGGAGGGATTATCCTCAGTCACATCGATCTGGCAGGGGGCATTGCAGCTCGCCGGTGTGCCCCAAAAAAATTCGTCACCAGGGCAATGCGTGAGGTCGAGTTTACTGCTCCCGTTTATGTCGGCGACGTGGTTAGCTTCTATGCACAAGAGGTAAGTGAGGGGAGAACCTCTCTCACGGTCCGAGTTGAAGTTGAGGCTGAGCGCTATGGTCAAACAGGAGTTCGGGTTAAGGTCACCGAGGCAGAGATCGTTTATGTGGCGGTCGATGGAACCGGAAGGCCTATCCCGATACGATGAGGTTCCGATTTGTCCGGATTAGTTGCGGCCCTCTAGAGCTGGAGCTGCCCTTCCAATAGGTCCAGCTTGATGTTAAAGTACCCGCCCGTGAAGATTGCTAGTTCCTTTGCCACACACGCAGCCCTCGAATTGCCCTTCTAATACCACTCCTCTCAGGGGATAACCCTATGAAATACTTAGCGATTTGCAATGATGACATGCTCTTTCAGTTTATGCGAAGGGTTTCTGCCAAGCAGGGTGAGGTCCTCTTTCTTGTTCAGGATCCTGTAGCTGCACGAAGGATCAGGCGGTCGGGTGCGAGATGTCTCTCGGGTCCACTGGACGGGAAAAGGATATACAAGAGGATGCGGTTGGAGGGCATCCATCAGGCGATAATTTTTGTTAGAGATACAAACCTACGAAAACGGGTCATCACGCTTCTGAGAAGTCATAGAAAGGGGATGCCTATCCTTCTCCTATCTTCTGGGCAGAAGGCCGGGGGGAATCAGAAGGACCCCTCAATACGGGAGATTTTGCTAGAAGACATCTTTCAGGAATTTTGCGCGCCACAGCTACTCAACTCCCTCAATCGGCAGCGAGTTGATCGAATTCGCTCTCTTTTTGGGGAAAAAGACAAGATTTTTATCTTGTTGCAGCACGATCCGGACCCCGATGCAATCGGTAGCGCGCTGGCATTACGGGAGCTCTTGGGGCGGAACCGCGCGACTACTCCAATTGTTACGTTTGGCGAAGTGACCCGGCCAGAAAATCTCGCTATGCTCCGGCTTCTGGAGATTCAAATTGAAAGGATCACCCCCGAGATTCTACAGCAGGATGGGGCAAGGTTGGCTCTCGTGGATGTGCAGCCTCCTTACTTTGAGCAGCCACTGGGCAAGGTGGACCTCGTCGTGGACCATCACCCTAAGCGAACTTCTTTCTCAGCCCGCTATACCGATCTCAGGACGAATTATGGGGCGACCTCTACGATCTTTACCGAGTACCTCCGTGCAGCCAACATGGAACCATCCCAGAGACTTGCCACGGCACTCCTATATGGGATCAAAAGCGATACGCTCTTTTTGGAACGCGGGAGTCATCATGCCGATCTGGAGGCCTTCAGCTTTTTGTATCCCTTTGGCAGCAGGGCCATGATCGTGAGAATGGAGCGGCCGGAGCTGCCTCGGGAAGACCTGGAGGCCCTGGGTAGGGCCTTGAGCCGTCTTCAGTTGGTCGACGGCGTTGCAGTCATCCATGTTGGGGAAATCAAAAGGGAGGATGTAATTCCTCAAATGGCTGAATTCTGTCTCCAGATCGAGGGGGTGGAGTGGGGAGTGGTCTCTGGGATCAGTGGTGATCGGGTAGTGATCTCCGTCAGGAATGTGGGATACGTGAAAAGCGCAGGCGAGATACTCAAGCGAATTTTTGACCAGCTTGGAAGCGCAGGCGGACACCGGTCCATGGCCAAGGCGGTGATTCCGCTTGAGCGCTTCAAAGAACGGTTTGGCGAGGTCAGCGAGCGGGTCATCCGTGACGCCATGGTGAAGCTAATCACACAGTAAGCTTGGTCAACCAATACTGGTCAGATGACTATACGTGAGATCGAGCATACGGCAGATCTGGGGATAGAGATCGAGACGGGGGATTTGCCAGTCCTTTTTTCTACGGCAGCAGAGGGACTCTACGGGCTTATGGCTGACCTCAATGATATTATCCCGAAGGAAAAAATTGCCGTCTCGGCGGTGGGTCAGGGATGGGAGGATCTTTTTCATGCTTGGCTATGTGAGCTGCTGAGCCAATTCAACCTCAATGGCTTTGTCGGGAAACAATGCGAGGTCGCGGTCCTCCAGCCTGGACGAGTGGAAGGTTGGGTCAGGGGGGAGTGTCTGGATCTCGAGCGCCATAGCTTCTACACCGAGATCAAGGGGGTGACCTATCACGATTTCAAGGTTTGGCAGGAAGATGGCATGTGGCACGCCAAGGTGATTTTTGATGTCTAGGGGAGACAGGACTGGTGGAGAAGAGGTCAAGCTTCGGCGCGTTGCAGAGTACCTCTGGGAGATCCCCCGCCATGGGGCGATGAGGGTCCCTGGACGTATCTATGCAAGCGAGGAGCTTCTACCGAGTCTTCAGCACGATCAAAGCTTGAGGCAAGTTATGAATGTGGCTTGCCTGCCCGGCATTGTGGGATATTCCCTGGCCATGCCCGATATTCATTGGGGCTACGGTTTTCCTATTGGTGGGGTGGCGGCGGTGGACACCCGTGACGGCGTAATCTCACCAGGCGGCGTTGGCTACGACATTAATTGCGGCGTCCGTTTGGTGAGGACCAACTTGCTCTACCGCGATGTTGAGGAGAAGATCTCCCGGTTGGTAGAGGCCCTTTTTTCTCTGATCCCCTCAGGCGTTGGCGCCCAGGGGGCGATCCCCAAAATTTCACGGGGAGAAGAGAAACGTCTGTTGCGAGAAGGGGCACGCTGGGCAGTGGGGGAGGGATATGGGCGGCAGGAAGATCTTGACCATATGGAGGAGGGTGGGGCCCTAGGAAGCGCGGACCCGGATCTACTCAGTGAGCGCGCCTTGGAACGCGGCCTGAGACAGGTTGGCACCTTGGGCTCGGGTAACCATTTTCTCGAGATCGGGAGAGTGGAGGAGATCTATCGGCCTTGGGAGGCGGAGGTATTGGGACTCTTTCCCGATCAGCTGTTGGTCCTGATCCATACCGGCTCGCGGGGATTGGGATATCAGACGTGCGAGGACTTTCTAAAGGTCATGAACCAGGCTACGGGGAAGTACGGGATCGACATTCCCGACCGCCAACTCGCCTGCACCCCTCTCAGCTCTCCCGAGGGCAAGGATTACATGGCAGCCATGGCTTGTGCGGCCAATTACGCCTGGGCAAACCGTCAGGTGATTATGAACCAGGCGGAAAAGGCCTTCCTTAGAGTATTAGGTGTCAGCCCACGGGAGCTTGGATTCTTCCTTATCTATGATGTCTGCCATAATATCGCCAAGATTGAGGAGCATATGGTAGAGGGGGTGCCTCGTCGTCTCTGTGTCCATCGAAAAGGCGCAACACGGGCCTTTCCCCCAAATCATCCATCGGTCCCGCAGGCCTATCAGAAGATTGGACAACCTGTCCTCGTACCGGGAGATATGGGCCGGTATTCTTTTCTGCTTGTGGGAACCGAGGAGGCCATGAAGGCCACCTTTGGTAGCACCTGCCACGGGGCCGGTCGGGTTATGAGCCGTGCCCAGTCCAAGAAGATCAGTCGCGGCATCAACATCGATCAAGAAATGGCACGCCGGGGTGTGGTGGTTCGATATCAAGGGAGGGCCACGATGGCCGAGGAGATGCCCCATGCCTACAAAGACGTGGCCGATGTTGTAGAAACTATGGACCAGGCGGGCATCTCGAAAAAGGTGGCGCGCTTCCGACCTGTGGGGGTTATCAAAGGATAGAGAATAAAGAACGTAGTGTTACTCCAAATCTGAAATGACCTAAGAATTGGATAACAATTGACTTCGGTGATTCGGTTTGCTAGTAGCTTAAAATGCAGATTTTAGAGGAGGAAATGTAGATGACCTACATTATTGCTGAACCTTGTATTGACGTTAAGGACACCGCCTGTGTGGATGTCTGCCCGGTGGATTGCATCCATCCCGTGAAAAATAATACTGAAGAATTCGAGAAGGAAAACAAGCTTTATATCGATCCAGAAGAGTGCATCGACTGCGGGGCCTGTGAACCGGTTTGTCCGGTAGAGGCGATTTTTGAGGAGGCGGCGACTCCGGAGAAGTGGAAGCAATACATCCAGATCGACGCCGACTACTTCAAGAACAAAAAGGCTTAGTGTACGTGACTCCAGGCATGGTA
>JAZFYO010000139.1:0-14653 GCA_036443615.1 Binatia bacterium
GCCTCCCCTCACTGTAGAGCTGGATGGCTCTGGGGTAGATCTGGTGTTCCACCTTTAGGATTCGAGCGGCTAGCACCTCTTCCGTATCGGCTGGAAAAACTGGCACGACCGCTTGAATGATGACGGGGCCTTGATCACACTCCTCGTTCACGAAGTGAACCGTGCAACCCGAAAACCGAACCCCGTACTCCACTGCTTTTCTCTGGACATGGAGACCGGGGAAGGCAGGGAGTAAGGAGGGATGGATGTTCATGATACGGTTCGAAAAGGCCTTAACAAAAAGAGGAGAAAGCAGGCGCATGAAGCCTGCCAGAATGACCAACTCCACCTGGCGAGCATTGAGAATATCAATCAGAGACTCGTCGTAGGCCTCACGGGAGGGGGCCTTGTAGTGATCGACCACCTCGGTCGCGATGCGGTGATTTTTGGCCCGAACAAGACCCTGGGCATCCCCCCTGTTACTGATGACCACACGAATGGATGCATCAAGCCGTTTCTTCTCTATGGCATCGATGATTGCCTGGAGATTTGTGCCGCTACCAGAGATGAGTACTCCTAACGGAACTTCCCGTGCCATGAACAATATCAGGAGGTAAGGGTAACTCCCTTTTCCCCTCTCCTGATCTCCCCAATCATTGAGAATTTTTCTCCCATCCTCTTCAGCGACCGCTCGACGCCGCCCAGATCCTTCTTCCCGACAATCAGGATCATCCCGAGACCAATATTAAAGGTACGGTCCATCTCCCTTTGGGAGAGACCACCGGATCTCCGAATCAAGTCAAAGATGGGAGGTGTTGACCAGCTTCGGCGGCGAATCCATGCCCGAACCCCTTTTGGTAAAATTCTCGAAAGGTTTCCCGGAATTCCACCTCCAGTAATGTGCGCAATCCCTTTGATGGAATGATACCGCATCAGGGTCAGGATCTCCCTTGCATAAATTCTCGTCGGTTCCAGCAACTCCTCCCCAAGGGTTTGTCCCAACTCTGAAATCCTGCCCCCGAGCTTGAGCCTCTTCTTTTCTAGAAGAACTTTACGGGCCAACGAGAAACCATTGCTGTGAAGTCCGCTGGAAGGCAATCCGATAAGAAGGTCTCCCGACGAGATCGTAGCAGGGTTGAGAACTTTATCTCTCTCCACGACCCCAACAGCAAACCCGGCCAGATCGTACTCCCCTCCGCGGTAGAAGGAGGGCAACTCCGCAGTCTCTCCTCCGATGAGAGTACACCTGGCACGCCTGCAGCCCTCAGCTATACCACGGATCACTTGCAATGTGATCTTCGGCTTGAGCTTTCCTGTAGCAAAATAGTCGAGAAAAAAGAGGGTCTCCGCCCCCTGGGTCAGAATATCATTGACCCCCATGGCCACCAGGTCAATGCCCACGGTATGATGGACGTCCATCATGAACGCGATCCTGAGCTTTGTCCCCACCCCATCCGTAGAGGAAACAAGGATCGGATGACGGTACTTCCGACTCTTGAGATCAAAAAGTCCGCTGAATCCTCCGACCCCAGCTAAAAGACCCGGCCTGGCTGTCTTTAAAGCAATCGGCTTAATCTGGCGCACCAAGTTCTCCGCCGTGGAGAGGTCCACTCCAGACTTCTTGTAGGTCATTCTCGGTCGCAGTGACACTTTAAACGACTCGTAAAGATGAAATATTGCGGGATGGTCGCGATCAGCTCGAATCGGCTGTCCGAGAGCTAAGCCCGAGGGTCAACTTCAACATCACCCTTGAGCTCCTCCAATGCCCTTCTAGCTGCTTCTTGCTCGGACTGTTTTTTACTTCTTCCCTCGCCCCGACCCAGAACATCACCACCTATAGCAATCTCAGTCACAAAGCGCCTCTCGTGACTCGGACCGGATTCCTCCACCAGGGTATATGTGGGTGGAGCATGGAAAAGCATCTGACTGATTTCCTGAAGACGGGTCTTATAATCCCGCAGCCCCAACTCCTTCTGCTTCAATTCCGAAGAAAAGAGTCTCTCAACCACTCGAAGTGCAGCCTCGTATCCTCCGTCCCAATAGATTCCCCCCAGAACGGCCTCAAAGGCAGCGGCAAGAATGGATCCCTTGACCCTTCCGCCACTGCGTTCCTCGCCTTTACCAATCCGAATCAGCTTCCCCAACTCCAGGCCCATGGCCTTTTCCGCCAGGATAATGGAATTGACCAACGATGCGCGCTTCCTGGAGAGGTCTCCCTCATCTTTCGCAGGGAATCGTCGCATCAAGAGATCACTGATTGCGAGATTCAAGACTGCATCACCAAGGAACTCCAGGGTCTCGCTGTGATCACTGACTTCTCTATGGCCATAAGAAACGTGAGTAAGACACCGAACTAAAAGTGCATCGCTGGAAAAAAAATATCCCAGTTCCTCCTGCAGGCGAAGCAGCACCCGTGAGTCCCTTCCCACCGTCTATCAGCCCTCCAAGATCCTCCCCAGCAAACGACCGCTCTCCAAATGCTCCAAGTTCACCGTCACCTCGTGATTGATTAGCCTCCTCTCTGCGGGAAACAGGACCGGCAGGTAATTCCTACTGTAGCCTTTGTAGAGCCCATTGGCTTCATCCACCGGCTGCTCCACCAATACAGAGACCCGGGATCCAATGAATTGCCGATAGAATTCTTTCTTCTTTTTCGCTCCGAGCTCGCGGATCCGCCTGGCTCTTTCCTTTTTAACCTCAATGGGGACATGATCGGGAAGTGTAGCCGCCACGGTGCCCGTACGAATTGAGTAAGGAAAAACATGAAAATAGGTCAAGGGAAGGGATTCGAGGAATTCCATAGAGCGCTCGAAGTCCCCCTCGGTCTCGCCGGGAAAACCGGAGATGATATCCGTCCCCAAGGCCGCATCCGGGAGCATCTCCCGAATCCGCCTCAGGAGGTCTCTGTAGGAAGCCGTAGTATAGTTGCGGCGCATTCTCTTGAGGGTCCTGTCGTCTCCCGCTTGCAAACAGACATGGAGATGAGGACAGAGGACATCGGATTCGGTCACAAGCCTCAGCAGTCCATCCGTAACTTCAAGAGGATCCAAAGAGCTCAAGCGAATCCTAGGAATCATGCGGCTCTCCACAATTCTCTCAAGTAGGGCGGCAAGGTCCGTCTTGGGTTTGAGGTCGTGCCCGTAACCGCCCAGGTGAATGCCCGTCAAGACCAGCTCCCTGATACCCTCTCTCGCTAAAGAGCGAATCTGCCCCAGGACCTCGTCCGGAGGGACGCTCCTGCTCCGCCCCCTGGCGATCGGGATAATACAGTAGGTGCAGGAGTAATTGCAGCCCTCTTCGATTTTCAGGAAGGCCCTTGTGTGGTCTGGTAGGTGCGTTGCACCCAGAACACGAACCGTGCGTTCATCTCTCGGATCCCCGACCGATATTTTTGCCTTGGCAGGGCTCCCCGGGTTACGAATGTACTGGACAAGATCATCTAAACGGTTCAGCCCCAAGACAAAGTCCACCCCAGATACCCGGGCAACGTCCTGGGGGCTCACCTGAGCGTAGCAGCCGGTCACCAGGACACGGGCCTCGGGGCATAATCTCTTGGCCCTCCTGACAAGCTGACGTGCCTCCCAATCCGCGCGATCGGTAACCGTACAGGCATTGATAATGTAGAAATCCGCCTTCTCTTCAAAAGGCACAAAGAAATGCCGTTCCGCTTCCAGGCGCCCCTGAATCACCGCAGAGTCATACTGGTTGACCTTGCAGCCGAGAGTCGTAATCGCAATGCGCATTTGTTCTTGGCGATTGGATTCTAGCTACCAGCTCTCAGCTATGAACTCTTCTGCCAGCGTCGGCTCCTTGCTGGCCGCTGATTGCTGACCGCTATCTTTCAGAGTTTGAATTTTTCAGCAGCTCTTTGATCTTGACCAGGTTCTCGTTATCCTCAACCTGCCGTTCCTCCAGGCCCCCCTGTCTGGAACTCAAATCGCTGACTCGCTTTTCGAGCCTCTGGACACACTCGGTCAGACTGGTGATGGCCTTAGCCATGGGGTCCGGCAGCCGATGGTGATCCAGATCGATGATGTGCGCCTCCGGATCCTGGTGTACCCCATCTCCCTCAACCACCTTGCCCGGGATACCCACAACGGTGGAATTAGGCGGGACCGGGTGGACCACGACCGAACCCGAGCCTATCTTGCTACTGCGGCCGATAGTAACCGGCCCCAGGACGGTCGCCCCAGCACCAATGATCACACAGTCCTCAACCGTCGGATGTCTCTTCTCCTTTTTCAGACTGACTCCTCCCAAAGTGACGCCCTGATAGATGGTTACGTCGTCACCGATCTCAGAGGTCTCCCCGATTACCACCCCCATCCCGTGGTCGATAAAAAACCGCCGGCCGATTCTTGCCCCGGGATGGATCTCAATCCCGGTAAGGAAACGACCTATATGACTGACAAATCGACCTAATCCCCTCAGCCTCTTGAGCCAGAGGAAATGAGCAAGCCGATAAAAGACTAGCGCATGAAGCCCCGGATAGCTGAGGAATACCTCCCAATGATTGCGGGCCGCTGGGTCGCGGTCAAAGACAACCCGGATATCCTCCCTCAAAGTGTTCCACATGGCAATCCGTTATGCTTTACGCCTTTTTCCTCTTCCTGTCCTTATAGAGTTTATAATCGATGCTGTCCGCTAGGGCCTGCCAGCTGGCATCGATGACGTTTTGAGACACACCCACCGTGCCCCATTCATCTTTCTTGTCCCTGGACTCGATCAAGACACGCACGGTGGAAGCGGCTCCCTTCCCGGACGGGAGTACTCGGACTTTATAGTCGAGGAGATCCACTTCATTAAGAGAAGGATAAAAATGGGTCAGGGCCTTGCGCAGGGCCTGGTCCAAGGCGTGAACGGGGCCATTGCCCATTGCCGCAGCATGCTCGACGACACTATCCACCTCGACCATGATAGTGGCCTCCGAGATCGGAGGATCTTCCTCCTTCCTCTTTTCATCGATCACTCGAAATCCAATGAGCCGGAAATTCTTCCTTTTCTTGCCCAGCGCCTCCTGAATCAAAAGCTCAAAGGAGGCCTCGGCGGCCTCAAACTCATAACCCTGGCTCTCCATCTCCTTGATCCGGTGCAGGATCCCCTGTACGGCATGGTCTTCTCCCTTCAGCTCGATACCGTACTCTTTGGCCTTGTAGACGATATTGCTGCGACCGGCCAGGTCGGAAACCAAGACTCTCTGGCGGTTTCCCACCAGATCGGGATTGATGTGCTCGTAGGTCTCACGGTTTTTGATGATCCCCGACACATGCAATCCTCCCTTGTGGGCGAAGGCGCTATCCCCCACATAAGGCTGATGCTTGTCCGGAATAATATTCGCCAGTTCATAGAAGGTGTGGGATACTTCACGCAGCTTTTTCAATTGCTCTGTCTCGATACACTTCTTCCCCATCTTGAGCTGGAGGTTGGGAATCATCGAGCAGAGGTTCAGATTCCCGCACCGCTCGCCAAACCCGTTCACGGTCCCCTGAACCTGACGGACTCCCATCTCCACCGCCGCCATGGTATTGGCCACGGCTAGCTCTCCATCATTGTGGCAGTGAATCCCCAAGGGGACAGTGATCACACCCTCGATAGCAGATATCGCTTTGCGGATATCCCCCGGAAGACCACCCCCGTTGGTGTCGCAGAGAACAATCCAGTCTGCCCCCCCCTCCTGCGCCGCCCGTAGACACTCCACGGCATACTCCGGGTTGGAGCGGTAACCGTCAAAGAAATGCTCCGCATCAAAAACCACCTCGTCGACCTGCTCCTTCATGTAGGCAATGGAATCCGCAATAACCTCCAGGTTTGCCTTCTTGCTGATCCTTAAGTCATCCCGGACATGGAGGTCCCAGGTCTTTCCTACCAGGGTCACTACCGGAGTGTCCGTATTCAGGAGCATCTTGAGGTTAAGGTCCTGGCTGGGTTTGCCGGATGGTTTCCGCGTCGTCCCAAAGGAGGCGATCTTCGTTTTTTTCAGCCTGAGCTTCTTAACCTCTTTGAAAAAATCAGCATCCCGGGGATTAGACCCTGGGTAGCCCCCTTCAATGTAATCGAAACCCAGCTCCGCAAGCTTCTCCGCAATGCGGAGCTTGTCCTCCAGCGTAAAGGAGATGTCCTCCCCCTGACAGCCGTCCCTTAGGGTCGTGTCATAAATCAATACGTCTTTCATGGAGTCACCCGCTTCCCGATAAACTCGTCGTGCAAGACCCGCACTGCCAACTCCGTATATTTCTCGTCAATGACCACGGAAATCTTGATCTCGGACGTAGAGATCATCTCTATATTGATCCCTTCCCGTGAGAGGACTTGGAACATCTTCGCTGCCACCCCTGCATGGGCGCGCATCCCCACCCCCACGATAGAGACCTTCGCAATTCGAGGATCGGCCGCAACTCCCTTCGCATGGATAACGGGTGTAGCCTTTTCAACCAGGGAAATTGCCTTTTTATAATCTGCTTTGGGGACAGTAAAAGTCAAATCAGTGGTGCCGTCCTCGCTGGCATTCTGAATGATCATGTCCACGACAATGTTGGCCTCTGCTATTGGAGTAAAGATCTGGGCCGCAAGACCAGGCTGGTCTGGGACCCTCAAGATTGTGATCTTGGCCTCATCCTTGTCACAGACCACACCGGAAAGCAGTACGGAATCCATACCTTCCTCCTCTTCCACCACCCATGTTCCCTCGGCCCCTGTGAAGCTGGAGCGAACATGGATAGGGACATGAAACTTCTTGGCAAGCTCTACAGAACGGATCTGGAGCACCTTGGCCCCAGTACTGGCCATCTCAAGCATCTCTTCAAAGGAGATCCGGTCTATTTTCTTGGCAGTAGGGCAAATGCTTGGATCGGCGGTGAACACCCCCTCAACGTCCGTATAGATCTCGCAGACCTTGGCGTTGAGCGCAACAGCCATGGCCACGGCGCTGGTGTCAGACCCCCCCCTACCCAGAGTGGTAATGTTGTCTTCCTGGTCTACCCCCTGGAAACCCGCCACAACCACGATCTGCCCATCCCTGAGCGTCTGAATGACCCGGCTCGAATCGACACTCTTTATGCTTGCCTTGCCGTAGACCCGGTCGGTCTCGATGCGAATCTGGTGTCCCAAGAAAGAGCGAGCCCGCTGTCCCAGGTCCTTAATCGCTATTGCCAAAAGGGCCGCTGAGACCTGCTCGCCGGAAGCTAACATGACATCACGCTCCCGCTCGTCGGGTGCATCAGAGACCTGGCGGAGCAACTCTAATAGTCGGCTTGTCTCCCCGGACATCGCGGAGACCACCGCGATGACTTCGTGACCCCCATCCTTGGCGGCTATCACCCTTCTGGCCACGTTCTTAATATGCTCCAGCGTGCTCAAGGATTTCCCGCCGTACTTTTGGACAATCAATGCCATCCTTCCCCTGCTCTCCTTATCCCTTTCTCATTTCCGATTTTTGACTTCGATCCAAAAGCTAAAATCCCTTATCTCTTTATCCCTTTCTCCCCAATCGATCTACAATCCCTTCATAGAGGCGGCCATGACCCGTAAAAGTCAACCTGCGGCGGTTCTTATCCTCATGGTTAAAAGCTATATGCAGAAACTCTTCCACCTCCCCTTCAGGCAGGCGGTCGAACCACTCAATCACACTCACCTCATCGGAAAAGAGGTATTCCCTCAGGTTCAATTCCTCCACCTCTCTTGCGCTGGAGATACGGTAGAGATCGATATGGTAAAGTGGCAACCTCCCGTCATATTCATTGACCAGGGTAAAAGAGGGACTTCGCACCCATGCCCTCTGGTCTACTTCCACTCCCTCGGCAAGGCCTCGTACAAAACAGGTCTTTCCGCTCCCCAGCTCGCCAGTGAGCCCTATAGTCTCTCCCCCGGTAAGGAGATTTCCCACCTTTCTCCCCCAACCCCGGGTCTGGGTAGAAGAACGAGAGATGACGCTGTATGATCTCACCGGGCAAATAGCTCAATACCCCTCACTCTTCGGTGCATTGCAAAATGAAAATTGAAAAATGCAAAATTTCCGAATTCCTCTTCCATTTTGCATTCTAAAATTTGCATTCTGCATTTTGCCCTCTTCCTCGTGACAGCTCGCGAATGCCGTTCGGAAGCCCCTCCACCACATCAGAGGCAATGATCCCCATTTCACCCCTGGTTGCGGCAACTCGGTCGCCGACATAACCGTGAAGAAAGACCCCTAGCCTGAGGGCATCCTCGACTCTAAAACCCTGCGCCAAGAGCCCTGACAAAATCCCCGCCAGGACATCCCCCATACCCCCGCTGGCCATGCCTGCATTCCCCGTTGGATTGATAAATACCTTACCTTCCAAAGTAGCAATCACGCTCCGCGCCCCCTTGAGTACGACATAGCAGCGATGTTCGCGGGCAAAGGCTCGCGCAATGCCAATCCTGTCCCGGTTGACTGCATCCGTGTCCGAGCCGATCAGTCGCGCCATCTCTCCTGGGTGTGGGGTCACGACCGGAGGGGTCTTGGCGTTCCGGAGTCGGCCTATCTCCCCCGCAAGATTGTTAAGCCCGTCTGCGTCAATGACCCAGGGGATCTGCAAGTTTCTGAGCAACCACCACAGCACACCTTTAGCCCCGTCCTTTACCCCTATCCCGGGTCCAAAGAGCAGTGCACTCTTCTTCTCAAGAAGACGGGCCCAGTCCTGGTCGCTTAGAGGCTGCAAGTCTTCCTCCGACGGATTCCCCAATGGCTCTGTCATAGACTCTACCAGGCATCCGGCAAAAATATCGTTGAGCGCGCGCGGGGCCGCCAGGGTCACAAGACCTGCTCCTACACGCATAGCTGCCCTACAGCCGAGCACGGCCGCCCCGATCATTCCCCTGGAACCTGCCATCACTAAGAGATGACCATAGGTCCCTTTATGAGTGTCCGGCTCCCTAGAGGGAATTAGCCGACGAACATCCTTCTCCTCCAGAAGCCCCGTCTGTGGAACCACCTCCTCTACTGCCTTCGGGTGAATTCCAATATCCACAACCACCAGATCGCCAACGAAGGATCGCCCTGGATAAGCGACCTGCCCTAATTTTGGGTAGCCAAAGGTAACTGTCATCTGTGCCCGTGTGCTCACTCCGAGAGGTCTTCCCCGATCGGCATCCAGACCCGAGGGAATATCCACGGCTACAATGGGAAGACCCGAGGCTTCCATGATCCTGATCGCGTCTGCGTATAACCCACGAACCTCTTCTTTGAGACCCGTACCTAAAATGGCATCGACCAGCAGCCTTTTCCCTTTCAACATTTGACGGAGCAAGAGGGGGAGTGACTCCGCGGTCGCTTCGATAACCTTCCCTTTCGCCTTGAGGTAAGCGCGAAGATTTTTAGCCGCGTCGTGTGAGAGATCGTCTTTTCGTGCCAGTAAAACCACTTCGCACGGGATTCTTTTTTTTTTGAGATGCCGGGCAACGACCAATCCATCGCCGCCGTTATTTCCTTTCCCGGCAACCACAAGGACCCCACCCTTTAAGGCCGTTCGAAAACGATCCAGCAGAGCCTTAACCACCCCTTCTCCCGCCCGCTCCATCAAGGTTAGGCTCGGCACACCGTACTTTTCGATGGTCAGGCGGTCCAGCTGCCGCATCTCTTGCGCCGTAACAACCAACATAACTTCAGTCAGCGGGTTCGTAAGCGTTTTCCGTGTTCATGACATGCACCATAAACAAGCACGACTAACGAACACGTGCTAAGAATTACAAGCACGAACAATAAGTTCCCTCATCTCGCCAACTGCTTGTTCCATACCCACCATTATAGCCCGTGCGATGATGCTGTGACCGATGTTGAGCTCTACGATCTCAGGGATGCGAGCGATTGGGGAAACATTTTCATAGTTGAGCCCATGCCCCCCATGCACCTCAAGCCCCAGGCGATGGGCAAAGGAGGCCGCGGCCCTGACCTCCCCCAACTCCTCTTCATGGCTTCCCGTGGCGTTGCAATAGCGACCCGTATGGATCTCGATGCCGTGGGCCCCGGTCTCTCGGCTTACCTCGATCTGGACCTCCTTGGGATCGACGAAGAGGCTAACAAGGATCCCCTCTCCCTGAAGACAGCGCACCGCCTCTTGAACCTTGTCCCTGTGAGTGACCACATCGAGGCCTCCTTCTGTAGTCAGCTCCTCGCGCCGCTCAGGAACAAGACAGACGTCGTCTGGCCTGAGTTTTTCAGCCTGCTTCACCATCTCTGTGGTCACAGCCATCTCCAAATTTAGTTTCGTCATCACCTTCTGGCGCAAGAGCTTAACATCTTGCTCCTGAATATGACGCCGATCCTCTCGCAAATGGACAGTGATTCCGTCTGCTCCCCCCTTCTCGGCCATAAGCGCGGCCTCGACCGGATCGGGAATATCGATTTTCCTTGCCTGGCGCACTGTTGCCACATGATCGACGTTGATCCCTAGACGTAACATGCTCGTTAATCGTGTAATCGCATATTCACGAATCAAGTTATATCGAACACGGGGTTTGAATCCCTGTGTTCGACCAAAGGGAAGAGCTGCCGCTTCTCCCCTTTGGAAACCCCATCGGCTTTGTGCCCGCCTCAAGAGGCGGGGTTAACCTCAAATTTATTAACTGGCATACCTGCGTAATCTTTTATTAGGGTACTCTATTCAGCGAATAACAAATCTACTCCCCGGTCCCCAATTCCACGCGAATTTCGTCGGCTATCTCGTGTGCAATTCTCCGGATACCCTCCTCATCATCTCCCTCCAACATGATCCGTGCTAGTGATTCTGTCCCCGAATAGCGAACCAAGACTCTCCCCCGTATTCCCAACTCCTTTTCGGCTTGTGCGATTCTCCGCCGGACCCGGGGGATCTGCGAGAAGGACTTTTTCTCTTTTACCCCCACATTGAGAAGGACTTGCGGAAGCTTGGTCATCACTCGCTTCAACTCTCCCAGCGGCTTCCCCTTTCCCATCATAATCGCCAGGATCTGGAGAGCGGTGAGACAACCATCACCGGTGCTGTTGTGGTCGAGAAAAACGATATGCCCAGACTGCTCCCCACCCAGGTTGTAACCTCCCCGAAGCATCTCTTCGACAACGTACCGGTCACCCACGGGCGTGCGAATAACCTTAACGCCCAAACCTCGAAGGGCCATATCCAAACCCAAATTACTCATCACCGTAGCCACTACAACCCGGGATTTAAGCACCCCGGTGCGCTGCATTTCTCGAGCACAAATGGTCAGAACCTCATCTCCATCTAGGACCCCACCCTTCTCATCAATGAATATGGCCCGATCCCCGTCTCCGTCCAAAGAGACTGCCAAATCGGCCCCGGACTCAAGCAAAATCTTACGTGCCGTCTCTGGATAGAGGGAGCCGCAGTCCCGATTGATATTCTCCCCGTCGGGCTGAACCCCGACCGGGATGACCTCCGCCCCCAACTCGCTCATGACCTCCGGGACAACCCGGTAAGCCGCCCCATGGGCGCAATCAACCACAATCTTCAACCCGTCCAGCGAGAGATGGCGTGGGAAGGTATTTTTGAGAAAAACGACGTATCTCCCCACCGCATCGGAGATTCGAAAGGCCTTGCCAACTTCCGTGGCCGTGGGCCTAATTTGGTCCATCTCCCCCGAAAAGATCAATTCTTCCATCCGAGTCTCCAAGGGATCCGGTAGCTTGAACCCATCCTGCGAGAAAAACTTGATCCCATTGTCCTCAAAAGAATTGTGAGAAGCAGAGATCACCACTCCAGCATCGGCTCGCATGCTGCGGGTGAGGAAAGCAACCCCCGGCGTGGGAAGCGGTCCAACGAGCTGCACATCCACACCCATGGAGCATATCCCAGATGCAAGCGCTGTCTCGATCATGTACCCGGAGACACGGGTATCTTTGCCAATTAGAATCCTGGGACGATGGACCTTGCGCCGGATTCCACCCACCCGACCCCGGTACCGACTCCCGTGCCCGGGATCGCGAAAAATATGAGCTACCGCTCGACCCAGCTTCAACGCCATCTCGGAGGTCATTGGTTCTAAATTGGCCACCCCCCGAATCCCATCCGTACCGAAGAGATGGCGTCTTTTGTTCTTCTTCTTTGAGGGCGAGGAAAGAGCCATATTCATCTCCTTTTCGAACCAAGAATTCTAACCTTGAAACGGGCCGGTCTTTGCTCCACCACCTTGACCTCCGGAGGAAGATTAAGGCTTGACTCGAGCGTGTGCCGACCCGGTTTCAACCCGTTGAGTTCAAGGAAGACCTGATCCTTACCTACCTTGAGTTGATGCATAACGCGTTTGGGTCCTGATAACCGGAGATAGACCCGTGCCGGGGTCACCCGGTATCGTCCGGAAAATTCCTTGGCCTTTATTTTAATGCGCTTAAACTCCTTTGTGATCCACTCCTCCTCTATTGCGACCGAGACCACAACCCGATCGCGGGTGATCGTAAGTAACTTTCCAGCGCTGGCAAAATGCAACTCCCGGGTCACCTCTCCCTTGGCATCCTGAAGATCAAACGGCAGCGTATCCACCGTAGTCATCCCCTCGATTTCATTGGCTGGCCCCCGAACCTTAACTTTTTTTGGATTTACCTTCACGTTCCCAACCTTATAACCAAAGGGGGGCTTTCCTCCAAAGCGAACCGTGATAGGAAGCGAACGCTCAATAACCGCTTCCAGCCTGAGGTCAATCACTGAAGGACTGATTCTCCTGATCCGGACCCCTCGTGGGGGGTCAAAGAAATCCGGACTCAGGCGAAAGGTCGAGGTCCCTGGTCGTGCCCTGGCAAGATCAAGGACCACTTTTAGACGTTCCTGATCCATGGCGGAAAGGAGTGCCGGTGTTCCTGCTACCCGGATCTCCACCTGGCCCGGTCCAGGGTTGACCACCATCACGTCCGACGGGATATTACGCAGCTCTACTGGAACCTCAACTGCTTTCTCCGCAGCCTTTTGCCCCTGTCCAGCGTTCAGATAAAGCCAGATCCCCAGGGCAAAGGCAAAAGAGAAAAGCTTCAGCCCAAAGTTGTTGCTGATAATTGAGACGAGTCTTCTCCAGTAGCGTCCCATCAGGCCAAAAGCCCCCCAAGAGAGTTTCGCAGTTTAGAACCATCAAGTTCCGAGGTCACCTTGCCGTTGACCACCAGAGAAATCTCCCCCCGCTCCTCCGAGACGACAATCGCCACCGCGTCGGTTTCTTCTGTTAGACCGATCGCCGCTCGATGGCGGGCCCCCAAATTTTTGTCCAGTTCGGAATTGGCGCTAAGAGGCAGAAAGCAGCCGGCTGCGGTAAGTCTCCCCTTTTGAATAATCAGGGCGCCATCGTGAATAGGGGAGGAAGGAAGACAAATGCTCTCGATTAGCTCCCGGCTCACCCGGGCATCCAGGGGAGACCCGATCTCAACATACTCGTTGAGCCCAACCTCTCTTTCCAAAACAATCAGGCTCCCCATCCTCTTGTCGGCCAAGGCAACCATGGCCTTGGAGATTTCCTCCAGGATCTGCCCGCGCTGAACTCGATCGACCCCGGCAAAGAGAGGGGCCGTTCCTACATGAGTCAAGGCGCGGCGTATGTCGCTCTGAAAAATCACGATGATCACCAAAATTATAGATCCCAAAAAATTCCTCAGGACCCATTCGAGCGTAATCAGACCTAACGTCTGCGATAAAATATAAGCCAAGAGGACCATCACCAACCCGATCGCCATATGCATGGCACGAGTCCCTTTGATCATGTGGATCAGCCAGTAAAGGGCAAAGGCAATGATGCCGATATCCACGGCATCCTGCCAACGCAGATTGCTGAAGGCCTCAAGCACGATTTTCTCCCTCGGATTCCCCCACCTTGAATCGGAGCGCATCGGCAACCCGTAAGGCGCGCAAGGTCTCCCCCACGTCGTGCACCCGAATCATGTTGGCCCCCCCTAGCGCAGCGGCCACTGCCGCAGCCAGGCTCCCCTCCAGCCGATCTCCGGGACCCTCCTGGAGGACCTTACCGATAAAGGTCTTTCTCGAAGGACCCACCAGGAGCGGCCTTCCCAAAGAGCCGAGGACTGGAAGGCCTCTCAATAGCGTCAGGTTGTGATCCAGACTTTTTCCAAAGCCTATCCCCGGGTCGATGATGATCTGTGCAGGGTCTACGCCTGCTCCGATAACTGTTTCCATTCGATCTTGCAGGAAACCCTTCACCTCTTGAAGCACATTTCGATAATGGGGCTGGACCTGCATGGTCCGTGGCAACCCCTGCATATGCATGAGAACAACAGGCACCTTCTCGCGCGCTACCAGGGAAATCATACTTGGATCAAACCTCAGGGCGCTGATATCGTTGACCACATCCACCCCCTCATCCAAGACTCGCCTTGCTACCTCTGCCTTGGATGTGTCAATGGATAGGGGTATCGACAAGGCACGACGGAGCCCGCGAACCACTGGAACAACTCGCTCGATCTCCTCCTCCATAGAGACGCCAAAAGCCCCTGGACGAGTAGACTCTCCCCCAATGTCGATAATGTCTGCTCCCATACCGGCCAACTTAACCCCACGTGCAATGGCCATCTCGGGATCAAGGTACTCGCCTCCGTCAGAGAAAGAGTCCGGGGTGACATTGAGAATTCCCATGATGGCCGTCCGCCGGCGCATATCGATGATTCCGTGACGCGTGGACAGAACCCATTCACCCTGCCGGGGGCCAGCGGCTATGTTGTCCAAGCCAA
>JAZFYO010000140.1:0-12493 GCA_036443615.1 Binatia bacterium
CCGGTTCGCACTACAAACAGGTCTTTGTTGCGGCCTGATGTGCATTAGTGAGGATTTTTGGGACTGATTAATTTCGGATCGGGGTTAAGAAGTAAAGGGGTCCTTGAACATGATGGTCTGTTCGCGGCCGGGACCGACAGATGCCATGACCATTTCGGACTCAACGATCTCCTCGAGCCGACGGATGTACCGCTGCGCATTGATGGGTAGATCGGCAAATTTTCTGGCCGAAGAGAGGGGGGTATCCCATCCTGCTAACTCTTCCCACACAGGCTCCGCTCGCTCCATGACTCTCAAGCTAGAGGAGAAGTCGTAATAGAGATCTCCATCGCAGCGGTAAGCCGTGCAAATTTTGATCTTTTTGAAACCGGTTAGGACGTCGAGCTTTGTCAGGGCTATGCCGGTAATCCCGTTGATGCGCGCCGCGTGGCGAACCCCGACCGCGTCAAACCAGCCGCAACGGCGCGGCCTGCCGGTGGTGGCGCCGAACTCGTCCCCCTCCTGAGCGAGCTTTTTCCCCTCGGGGCCTTTCAGCTCTGTGGGGAACGGGCCGCTTCCTACGCGGGTCGTGTAGGCCTTTGAGATCCCGATGATCTGGTGGATGTTTTTTGGGCCCACCCCTGCCCCGGTGCAGGCCTCACCGATGACTGTGTTGGAAGAGGTGACATAGGGATAGGTCCCATGGTCGACGTCGAGCAGGGTTCCCTGGGCCCCCTCGAAGAGGATTTTTTTCCCTGCCTTGATCTGTCGCTCGAGGAAAAGCCCCGTATCGATGACGTACCTTTTAAGCCTCTCTCGATAGGTGCAGTAGGTATCGTGGATCTCGTTGAAGTTTAGCGTCTTCTCTTTAAGAATGGCCTTGAGATAGATGTTCTTTTCTTCAAGGTTGGTCTGGAGTTTCTCTCGAAAGGTCTCTTCCTCCAGAAGATCGATGAGGCGAATTCCAATCCGGGCTACCTTGTCTTCGTATGTTGGTCCAATGCCGCGCCCCGTTGTGCCGATCTTTCCTTTTCCTCTAAGCCTCTCCCGTGCCTGGTCGATAGCTTTATGGTAAGGCATGATCAGGTGGGCTTCCTCGCTGATCCGGAGCAAGGAGTCGTCTGAGAGGTGCCCTCTCTCTTTGAGTCTCTGGATCTCCTCCAAGAGAACCTTGGGATCCACCACGACGCCGTTTCCAATGACGCAAACCTTATCGGGGTGGAGGGCCCCGGAGGGAATCAGGTGCAGGACCGTTTTTACCCCGTTGACGACGAGCGTATGACCGGCATTGTTGCCGCCCTGGAAACGCACCACGAGGTCCGCGTGTTGGGCAAAGAGGTCAACGACTTTCCCTTTCCCCTCGTCTCCCCATTGTGCTCCGATAACCGCGACATTCGCCACTAAGGGTAACCTCCAGGTGTGCGGGTTAAAGGTTTACCATCTGTGCGGAGATAATATTGGGCAGCCGACGCAAGGCATCAAGAACATTCTTCGGAACGGATTCGTCCACATGAACCAGCGAGATGGCCATCCCCCCCACTTTTTCCCGTCCCAGCTCGAGTCCTGCGATGTTAATACCTCTTTCTCCCAAGAGGGTACCGACGGCGCCGACCACCCCTGGGACATCCCGGTTATTAAGAATGAGAATGTAGCCGTCAGGGACCGCCTCGAGGTAAAAGTTGTTGATCTTGACGATTCTAAGGTTGTTGCTGCCGAAGATCGCGCCTATGACCTCAGCCTCTTTGTCTTTGGTTTTGACTCTTACCGTAATGGAACTGGCAAAGTCGCTGGCACTGCTGCTTTTCGACTCTACGATTCTGATTCCCCTCTCGCGCGCGATCACCGGGGCGTTGACGTAGTTGACGCTGGATTCCATCACCGGGGTTAAAATTCCTTTAAGAACGGCCAAGGTCAGGGGGGCTACGTCGTATTGAGTAACCTCGCCGCCGTACTCAATTTGTATCTCCTTGGGCACCGTAGCCAGCAGCTGGACCTGGAGGCTTCCGAGCTTTTCCCCCAGGCTGAGATAAGGGCGAAGTGTGCTGAGGAGCTCCGGGCTCACAGAAGGGACGTTCACCGCATAGCGAATAATTCCTTGGGTCAGAAATTCAATCATCTGCTCGGCTACAGCGATGGCCACGTTCATCTGCGCTTCACCCGTGGAGGCACCCAGGTGAGGAGTTGTAATGACCTGTTCCATCTTGACCAGCGGGTGGTCGGCTGGTGGAGGTTCATCAACGAATACATCCAGGGCGGCCCCGGCCACCTTCCCCTCTTGAAGCGCTTGGGCGAGATCCTTCTCGTCCACAATCCCGCCGCGGGCGCAGTTGATGATCCGAACACCCGTCTTCATCTTGGCAAAGGAGTTGCTGTTGATTAGACCTCGAGTCTCGCTGGTCAAAGGCGTGTGTACGGTAATGAAATCTGACTTCTCATAGATTTCGTCCAATGTCGCTACCGTCACACCGATCCGTGCAGCGCTATCTGCCGGCACGAAGGGGTCATAGGCAAGGACCTTCATTCTAAAACCCAGAGCCCTCTCTGCGACGATGCGACCAACCTTGCCGAGGCCGATGATTCCTAGGGTCTTGTTGCAGACCTCCATTCCCATAAATTTCTCTCGTGCCCATTTTCCGTTCTTGAGGGAGGCGACTGCCTGAGGAATATGGCGGGCAAGGGACAGCATCAGGGAGATTGCATGTTCTGCGGTGGTCACATCGTTTCCACCGGGTGTGTTCATGACCACAATTCCCTTCTTGCTGGCAGCCTCGACATCGATGTTTTCCACGCCGATCCCAGCCCTCCCAATGGCCTTGAGATTTCGCGAGGCCTCCACCACTTTCGCTGTGACCTTGGTGCCGCTGCGAAGGACCAGACCGTGGTAATCCCCAATAATCTCGATGAGCTCTGCGGGCTTGAGCCCCAGACGCACATCGACTTCTATGCCGGGGGCCCGCTGAAAAAGCTCGAGCCCCTGGGGCGCCAACGGATCGGAAACCAGAATCTTCAACTCTTTTCCTTTCACCCTTAGTCGAGGGCTTCCATCAAGACCTCTTGGGCTGCCGCTACTCCCTGACCGAACTTGACGGGGAAGCCGAACTTCCTCAATCCCATCTCCAGTGCGCTCACCGCGACCAGCACATCGAATGCCCCCATGTACCCCACGTGGGCAATGCGTATGATCTTGCCCCGCAATTGGTCCTGTCCTTCGGCGAAGATGATCCCCATGCGATCGCGCAGATAATCCAGCAGTTGATCCGCGTCCATACTGTCCGGCACAAATATTCCAGTGACCGCCGGACTTGGATTCTCCGGGGCGAGGAGCCCAAGCCCCAGTGCCGTCGCAGCAGCCCTGGTGGCTCGCGCCAATCGCTCATGGCGGGCGTATACCCGATCCAGTCCTTCCGCTTGTATCTTCTGGAGCGCTGCACGCAGTCCGAAGATGAGCGATATGGCCGGAGTGAAGGCCGTTGTTCCCTTTACCTGACTCTTTCGCTCCAGCCTCAAATCAAAATAAAACCTGGGCAATTTCGCCGTTTCAGTTCTTGCCCAGGCCCGATCGCTCAAGGAGATGAAGCCAAGACCGGGGGGAATCATCAGGGCCTTCTGTGACCCAGTGACTAAAACATCAATTCCCCACTCGTCCAAAGGCATAGGCAGGACGCCAACGGCTGTGATCCCGTCCACTATGAGAAGGGGGCCGCTTCGTGTGATCTCGGCGATCTCACGGACCGGATGCAAGGAGGTGGTAGAGGTCTCGCTGGCCTGGACTAGGACCCCTTGAATGTCGGGGTGGTCCTGAAGGTGTTTTTTAATGGCCTTGGTATTGACGGCCTTTCCCCACTCCACTTTGATTTCTATCGCGTGGAGACCAAAAGACTGGCAGATCCGGAGCCACCGTTCGCCAAATTTTCCACCATTGACGACTAGGACCTTCTCCCCCGGGGAGAAGAGATTCGTTACTGCCGCCTCCATGGCCCCTGTCCCGGATGCGGCCAGGATCAGGACGTCATTTCTCGTTCCAAAGAGGGTTTTCAGTCCCGCCTGCACCTCGGTGAAGATTTTGCTGAACTGAGGCGTCCGGTGGTGAACGGAGGACTCCGCCATGGCCGTGCGGACCTCATCGGGTATTGGGGTAGGACCAGGGGTAAGGAGAAACTGTTTAATCATATTTGACCAATAAAAAAGCCTGAACCTCTTTAACTAAGAGACCCAGGCGTTCGGCCACCTTAAAGGCTTATCGCTTCCCCGTGGTTATATCCACGTAGACGCCAGTTGCGCGAACTATTCAATCATATTTTTAAGTAGCTCAGAAGGCAGTCATTGTCAAATGTTTTGCCGTCTGAAATTGTGAGCGCATGGCTTGGGTGTACCTTGCTGGCGCCTTCATGCTGTGACATCATGAGTTACCTATTCTAGGCCTGAGCCAGTTAAACTCCACGGAGCTCCTTGGACATGTTGGAAAGACTAATTCTTTTTGATCTCGATGGAACTCTGATCCGATCCCGTAATGGCTTCGTCGCTTTTAACGATGCCATTAAGAACACCTTCGGCTTCTCTGCGGATATTCGGACCGTTGTCCCCGACGGAAACACCGATCCTGTCATTCTCGAGGATATTTTTACCACGGCGAACTTGAATGTGGAGATTACCGAAGAGAGATGGCGGGCCTTTGCTAAAAACCTTCATGAATCCTACGCCGACGCCATTCAGCAGGGTCTTACTACGGTGTCCACTCTTCCTGGGGTCTTAGATCTCGTGAAGGCATTGGCGAAGGTGAAAGGACTCTATCAGGGTGTCGTCACCGGGAACCTGGAGGCAACGGGGAGGTTAAAACTGGAGGCCGCGGGTCTGGGGCCTTACTTGGGGCTAGGCGCCTATGGAAGCGATTCTCGTAACCGCAACGACCTGCCCGGAATAGCCAGAGAGAGGTGGGCTAGGGTTATAGGAAAATCCTTGCCGTCCGGGGACTGCATTATTGTTGGGGATACGCCCAAAGACTTGGCCGCAGCCAGAAATAGCCGCATGAGATGTCTCCTGGTGGGTACAGGTAGATACCCGGTGGAGGAACTGGAGCTGTTGGAACCTGACGCCTGCGTGTCTGATTTCACTGATACGAAGGCTGTCGTAAATGCCTTGCTAAAGTGATTTTGGTGTCCCGTCCCCTCCGATTCAAAATGCAAAGTGCAAATTGAAAATGGCAAAATGATTTTGCATTGTGCATTTTGCAGTTTTCCATCTGCAATGGTGGGCGAGTTTCGTTCCTGGTTAAAATTATTGGGTAACCCCGCGGCTTGCCGCGGGCACAAAACCGATGGGGTATCCCCCGTGGAGTCGCGGTCCATTACACCACAGGGGGGAGAAGCGGCAGCTCTTCCCTTTGGTCGACCACGGGGTTCAAACCCCGTGGTCGATATAACTTGATTACTTGGGGTGGTCTAGATGCTGATGCAGCCAGCGGAGAATCGTGGGAAAAATATCCGGAGATTCTCCCATGTGGCCTCCGGGAAAGAGACGGATGGTCTTAGGGTTTCCTGTCTCAAGTAGAAGGAATGAATCCTCGATCGGTATCTGCTTATCATCCTTGCCGTTGACAAGAAGAAGAGGGGCGCATGGCTTGTCGAGCCATCCCTGCGTTTTAAGGGAGAGGCCGGGTATCACCTGTACTAGCTCTTTAAAGGTTTTGAGACCAAAGAGATTGGCTCGCGCCTCGATCAGATCGAAAAGATAGGAGGTGGCGTTTCGCGATCTTTCCTGCCACTCCGGTTGGAAGAAGTAATGAACGGGGCCGCCCCAGTTGACCACTGCGCGCAGCCTTTTATGTTCCACATGCGCCATTTTGGTGGCCCAGTACCCTCCGAAGCTCCCGCCGACGACCGCGATGCGTTTGGCGTCGATCTCTGATCGCCAGCAGAGGTAATCCAAGGCAGTGGAGTAAACCTGGTGACCGTCCGGTGACGCCAGAACCGGTGATTCCCCGGAGCCTGGGCTGTCCATGAGGAAACAGCCCCACCCTTCTTGTAAGAAAGATTCGGCAAAAAAATGGCGTTCTTCTTTCCAGTTGTCGATGCCGCCCCAGTGCATGATAAGGGGAGTTGGGTCTTTTGTCGGGAGCCGCAAATAGCCGATGATTTCCTTGCCCGCGAAGGGAATAGTAACCCGCTCCAGGGGAGGATCGAGATAGCGGGCCGCGGCGAGATAGCTCTCACGTGTCTTTCGGTAGGCTTCTTGTTTGCCCGGGGAGCTGGGGAAAGGATGTCGGGCAATGCCATAGTAGGCGGTGGCTTTGAAATAGGCCTCCTTGGCGCGCTGTGGAGAGCCTGACTCCTCTGCCGCGCGGGCGATCTTTTCCCATCGGGCTCCGACACTGCTCCAGGCCTCCGCCCACGGTTCGGGCTCCACTCCTTTGAGCCTGGCCAAAACCTCCTCGACCTCTTGCCTCTCCGCCAGCGCAAACGGAGTTCGGTGGCCGATCCGGCTGCGGATGCCCTCCTTTATTTCCTCAAAGCTCCGTGTTTCAGGCATGGATTGATCTCATCCTTTCGCAACCCTAATATTGCCGCTCTCACGTAGTTGTCAAGTGTTGTGGTATGTTGACCACATAGTGAGGATGTTCTATTAAAGGTCTATCTCTGAGAGTGACTCATGGGGGAGGCACATACCGAATCTACCACGGCGGAAGTAGCCCGCTTTATTAGCGATCTTCGCTACGAAAGAATTCCTTCTGAGGTAATCTCCCACGTCAAGATGTGCATCCTTGATACCCTGGGCTGCGCTCTCTACGGTTCCACCCTGCCTTGGGGAAAGATTGTGGTTCAGTTCGTGAAGGAGTGCGGCGCGGGCAGGGGGGCTCTGATCTGGGGAGACGGTTCCGAGGTACCAAGCCCCAATGCCCCTCTGGCCAACGGGACGCTGGTCCATAGCTTTGAGCTGGACGATATCTATCGGGGGGGATCCCTCCACACAGGGGCCGTTACCCTGCCTGCGGCGGATGCCCTGCTCAGCCAAGTAGACCAGACAAGCGGGAAAGACTTCCTGGCGGCCGTCGTTGCAGGTTTTGAGACGGGTTGCCGCGTGGGTCGGGCGAACGGGATCTCCCAGCTGCGGCGCGGTTTTCATCCCACCGGCACTACGGGGACATTTGCTGCGGGTGCCGCCGCGGCTAAATTATTGCGGCTTGATGCGAGTCAGACTCTCCAGGCCCTGGGGATAGCCGGGACCCAGGGGGCCGGATTGATGGCTGCACAGGAAGGCTCCATGGTCAAGCGCATGCACCCGGGCCGGGCCGCCCAGAGCGGGGTCTATGGCGCCCTCCTGGCGGCGAAGGGATTTACCGGAATTGAAAATATCCTGGAGGCCCCTTATGGCGGTTTTTGTTCGACCCTGTCGGACCGCGCGGAGATAGACCTCATTACGAAAAAGCTGGGCGAGGAATACGTGTCATTGAATATCGGATTCAAGGTCTATCCCTGCTGTGCCAACAACCACACCTCGCTCGATGGTTTGGCAAATATCAGAACGGCTCATCCCGGTCTCAAGGCGGATGATGTTAAAAAGATCGTCGTGAGCACGACCCATTCCTCCAAGCTGCACGTCGGTTGGCCCTATGTTCCCGACAGCGTGACGACGGCGCAGATGAACCTTAGCTCCTGCTTAGCGGCAGCCTTGATCGATGGGGAGTTTTCTGTAGGCCAGGTCGCCGAGGACTCGATTCGCAGGAAGGATATCCTTGAGGCAGCGAGTCGGATCGAGGTCGTGGTGGATCAGGAGCTGGACAGCTTGGGGGACAACTTCAGGTACGCGGTCAAGCTCGAGTTCATGCTCCGGGATGGGACATCCCTTAAGGAGAAAGTTTCCCATGCCAAGGGAAGTGAGGCAAACCCCGTCGGTGAGACCGAGCTGGTGCAAAAGTTCCGTCTCCTAGCATCGAAGGTCCTTGAAGAGTCTCAGGTCGAAAAGCTCTACCACACCGTCAGTAGCATGGAGAAGGTGGAAGATGTGAAAAATTTGAGCAAGCTTCTTGTCCCTCGCGGTTAGCTGTTAACTCCGATCCACCTTTCGTTTACCCCGTACCACAGAACGCTCCGTGCGTGAGCGCGGGGATGAATGTTCTGAACTTCCCGCGAGGGAAGTGCCCCAAAGCCACGGACGTAAGTCCGTGGTACGGGGTTTACCCAATTCCTTCCGATCAATACAGAAGAAGTCCTTACGGCAACAGCCCGGCACGCAAATGGCTTCGTCGTTTTTGTCGGCAGGGGGCTAGTTACAGATCATCAGGTGGAAATTACGGGGCGGCAATCTGCGAGACTGTAGGTCACTTTCACCAAACAAGGCCGAGTATCTGCACAGGGCTCAATTAAAGCGTTGTTTAATTGCGTTTTGTGAGGAAATTAAGGTCTGCTAGGTCGGGTTGACGTATTTGCTCGTTATCGGATATTGTCGGCTCAGAAGCACCAAGCTCGGTCGGTTTGCGCCTCTGGTCGCCGCTGGGGACCCTCGAAGGCGGGCACGAGGGGGCCGTTCGCGGCAATTTTTGACTTTCTCACGGCTATGCCTGAAAAGCGACTTCCTATCATTAACCATCAAGATTCAATAAGCCTGAACGAGGAGAAGATCGAACTGATCACTCCGTATGGAGGAAGTTTGAAAGACCTCCGAGTTCAAGAGGAGGAGCGTTCGGAGTTAATACTCTATGCCAATACACTTCCGAGCATCCAACTATCTCCCCGATCGTTATGTGACATCGAGCTCTTAGCAACAGGGGCCTTTTCGCCGCTGGACCGCTTTATGGGTAAAGCGGATTATGTTCGTGTCCTGGAAGAGATGAGGATGGGCGAAGGAACGCTATTTCCTATCCCAATTACTCTTCCGGTAACCGCAGATGATAACATCCGGGAAGGGAAAGACATAGCGCTCAGAAGCCCCAAAAACGAGCTTCTTGCTGTTATGATTATAGAGGAGGTCTTCAAACGCGATGCCAGCAGGGAGGCGGAGCTTGTCTATGGAACCACTGACGACCGTCATCCACTGGTGGCAGAAATGGCCTCATGGCAGCTGACGTATATCTCCGGACCATTAAAGGTAATCAACCTACCGAAGCACTACGACTTTGCTGAATACCGTAGAACTCCGGCGCAGGTTCGCAGAGCGCTCAAATCAACGGGATGTACCAACGTAGTTGCCTTTCAGACGAGGAATCCGATTCACCGCGCCCATGAGGAACTAACCAAGCGCGCAGCTCAACAGATCGGAGGGACTTTATTAATTCACCCGGTTGTGGGTCTCACAAAGCCTGGCGATATTGACCACTTTACAAGCGTCAGGTCCTACAGTGTCTTGTTAGAACAACATTACAGTGGGAGCAAGACACTGCTGAGTTTATTGCCTCTCGCCATGCGCATGGCCGGTCCCCGAGAGGCGATTTGGCATGCCATCATTCGGCGGAACTACGGGGCAAATCACTTCATTGTCGGGAGGGACCACGCCGGTCCGGGAGTGGACTCCAGGGGCCGTCCGTTTTATGGACCATATGACGCGCAAAATCTCTTACAAGAGTGTGAGGATGAGGTGGGAGTTAAGATGATTCCCTTCAAGGAGCTTGTTTACTTACCCGACGAAGATCGTTACGAAGAAAGGAACCTAGTCCCTGCGGGGACCAGAATGACTTCCATCTCCGGCACTGATGCCCGTGTTGAATATCTCGGCAATGGAAAAAGGTTGCCCGATTGGTTCACCCATCCCGAAACCGCCGCTATATTATCAAGCGCTTCTCCCCCGAATCACCAGCGAGGGTTTTGTGTATGGTTTACCGGGCTAAGTGGGGCTGGAAAATCCACAATTGCTGAGGTGTTGGTAACGTTGCTCATGGAGCACGGCAGACAAGTAACTCTTCTCGACGGGGATGTTGTCCGCACCCACCTTTCCAAGGGTCTTGGCTTTAGCAAGGAAGATCGAGACACAAACATTCGGCGCATTGGCTTTGTCGCTTCAGAGATCGTCAGGCACCATGGGGTCGCCATCTGCGCCGCTGTGAGCCCCTTCCGTGCCACCCGTAACGAGGTACGCAGCATGATCGGAGAGGACCTATTCATTGAGGTATTTGTGGACACTCCTCTAGAGGTTTGTGAGCAGCGGGATACTAAGGGGATGTATGCAAAGGCTCGACGTGGGGAGATCAAGGGTTTTACGGGTATAGACGATCCTTATGAGGAACCAATTAATGCGGAGATCCAGTTGACTACAACCGACTGTTCTATAGAGGACAACGCACGGAAAATCATTAGCCATTTAATGGACCGGAGCTTGCTGTTGGAGACGACAGACGAAAGGAATTTCTACTCTCCATAAGTTTTAAGGACGCGCTTGATTTGGGGGAGAGCGACAACTGAACTGGAATTCATTGGTTCTCCAACCACTATTCTAAATATTACGTCCAACCAGGTTCTTCTGACATGAACAGGCAGACCATGAAAGCGCTAATTCCTAAGCAGTGGCTGTGGGTACTGAAAAACATAAAAAATCTATACGCTCACTACCGTACAGATTGTTATGTTATATCGTATCCTAAATGCGGAAGAACATGGCTAAGGATGATGCTTGCGAAAACCCTTGCTCTCCACTTTAAAGACCCGCAGGGTATAGTATTTGACCCTTCCGATGTGATCCGTAAGGGGCACTATAGCGGACCCAGAATCCGATTTACACACGATGGTGCCGTGCGTCCCTTAGCCATCGAAAGGAGGCAGCCCAAGAAAGTATACCTGCAGTATAGAAAAAAGAAAGTAATTTTTTTGATACGGGACCCACGAGACATATTGGTTTCATATTACTTCCACCGAAGTCGGCGTATGAATGAAAGTCACGAACTAGGCAGTTTTGTTAGACACCCATGGTGGGGTGCAGATAGAGTCACCGCTTTTATGAAAGGGTGGTATGAGCATAGACACGTTCCCTCAGGCTTCCTACTTGTCCGATATGAAGACTTGCACTGTGATCCTGCGGCAGTGCTCCGCGAGATACTCGCATTCATCAACCTTTGTGGAGTATCAGACGAAGTCATAAGGAGTTCCGTCGCTTACGCGAACTTCGAGAATATGCACAGGATGTCGCTAAACGAGTTAAGAAGTAATTATAGACTAGCACCAAGTAACCCCGTAGATTCGGAAAGCTTTAAAATGAGGGTAGGGAAAGTTGGAGGGTATGCGAAGTACTTGTCACTCGCTGATCTGGAGTTTATCGGAGAGAGAATTCGCTGCGAGCTACCCACACTTTTTGGATATGCGGATTCGGAAAGGTGATGATGGAAGTAGACTAGAATCAATACAGCTCTAGATTCAATGGAGCTACCGGAGGCGATACCGAGCTGTTACAGAAAACGTTACAGGGAGCTGTCTTGGACGTTGGTTGATGTAAAAGCAGGCTAAAACTCTTGCTGGGACTGAGCTTGTCATGGCAGAGATATCTGCTAAAACTTGTTTGTCTTGTACGCCAGGTTACGGTAAATCTTACCTATCCATTGCTTTATTGCGTAGCTTGGGTCGCAGCAATGATTGGTTACACAATGTTCTCTCTGCCTTACAAATTCCTTTCGCGATGGAGCAAAACACGGACGTTGGCAGAATCTCTCCCGTTACAACGTTATGCCAAAGATGGATTTCGGGTGTGTCATAACGACCAATTTGATCGTTTCTCAGCTCCCATTGAACATCGCCACAGGTGTAAAGAGGGGGCGTCAAGGCCAGTTAGCCTATAGCGGCGCAGGGTTCCTTACCACAAGGCCAGTTGGGCTGATCTGCCTATAAAAAATTAAAAATTATAATTTTTGTTTGTGAGTTTCGGGATACACATATAGGCCCCCTAAAACTCATATTTTAATGTCCCTAGTTTGGGGCGAGGGAAAGTCCTTATCAACGTTAATGATCAAGTAAGCCCTCCTCTCTCTAGTCGCCCCCACTCTTGATTTGCTTGCCAGTAAACGGATAGACCCCGCTTCAAGTGGTAGCAGGGGGTTCAAAGCCACTGTCCTTGTTGGGCTTTTAAGCGGCTTGCAATCAGTGAGACTGCCGGTCAGGCCAGGCTGCTAACACTAAGCTGCTACCACTTTGCTACCGGTTTGAGCCAGAAGGGGAGGGACTAGTAGGAAAACGGGGTCGGGAAATGCAGCTATCTCAAGTATCTTTTCCCTACTGGTCCATATAGTTAAGCCTTGAGGGCATCTATCTACCTGAAGGTCTCGGTGAACGCCTGTCTCTGGCGGGTACTGCCCAGCATGAGCAGTTCGCACCCCTCCTGCAGCCGCGTTGAAGACGGGGGATTGGTTACAATACGCCCGTCCTGCTGGATCCCAATCACGCTCAATCCCGTGCGGGAAGAGACTCCGCTTTCGGCAAGGGTATGGCCTGCCAGGGACGAGGGGAGGAGCACCACGAAGAGCTCAAATCCCTCTCCGAGGATCAGTAACTCACGACTATGCAGCTGAGAGAAGATGTCCTCAACGCCCAGCGAGGAGTAGCTG
>JAZFYO010000141.1:0-3804 GCA_036443615.1 Binatia bacterium
AAGAACAAGACCACGACTATCAGCACATTCCTACCTACTGTTCGAATCATAATTGTTTCCTCCTGTACTTTACGTTGTTATGCAGCCTGTGGAGTGAACCCCATCGACTGGACAGTTAATCGGCCGAAGTTTAGGTACTGGGCGAGTTGTCCAGGGGTTAATGATTTTTCCTGCGTTTTCCATCATTCACGACAATTTTTCGTAGCGCTTGCCCTCTGATTTTCTCAGAAGCGCACTTTATCGTACTGCCGCCTGTCCACGCAATCCCCTAAACGGGTATTTTTGGGTCCACCTTTTTGGGTGGTTACCCAAGTCCTTCGCGCACCGCAAGGACGGCCGCCTCGGTGCGGTTTTTGACCTGGAGCTTCTGGAACAGGGCCTTGAGGTGCATTTTGATCGTTTCGCGCGAGAGGTTAATCAACCGGCTGATCTCTTCGTTGCTAAGACCCTCGGCAAGGAGATGGAGAACCTTGGCCTCTTGCTCCGTGAGGCTGTATCTCTGGCTGAGCTGCAATTTTCGCTCTTCTTCGGATAGGCCTTCGTGGCTGGTCTTCGGGTTGAGAGTCAGATGCGCCAGGTAAGGGGAAGAGTGAGCCTTACCGCGGTGGGTGTTGCGGATGATCTCGATAAAATCTTTTTGGTCCGCATCCTTGAGGATATAGCCAAGGGCTCCGGCCTTCAGGGCGGATACGATCATTTCATCATCATCATGGATCGACAACATAAGGATCTTCGTCCTTGGGACCAGGTTCGATATGAGTTTGGTGGCCTTTATCCCGTCCATCTTGGGCATCCTGACGTCGAGCAGGGCGATGTCTGGCTCTTTGTCTTGGGTCCTGAGGACCGCCTCCTGGCCGTCCGCTGCCTCGGCGACGACCTTGATATCCTTTACGCTCTCCAGCAGCTTTCTCAAGCTCTGCCGAAATAGACGTTCGTCATCCGCAATCAATAGCTTAAGCGCCATGGACCTCTTGCCTTTCCGCTGCATTAATCGGCAACATCACCGAGACCGACAGGCCGCCGCGTGCTCGGTTTTCCGCCCAGATTTTTCCACCGTGCGCTTCAGCCACGAGCTTACAATAAGGGAGCCCTAACCCTGTGCCCTTTTCTACTTCTCCATGATCCCGAGAATAAAAACGGTCGAAGATCCTCGGAATATCTTCATCGGGGATGCCTATCCCTTCGTCATCAACTTGCACGAGCAACTGGGGCTCTTCTCTCCCGTCGTCTTTTACCAGGGCAGAGGAAACATAGAGTCGAGCATGATCCGGGGAAAATCTTATGGCGTTGCTGAGGACATTGATGAGCAGCCGCGTCACTCTCCTCTTGTCGGCTATCAGAGAGATATGGGGAGGCTCAGAACGGCTCAGTACCTGGAGCTTCTTCTCTTCGAGATCGGGGCCCAAGATGCGCAGGCTGGTCTGGACCCCATCCTCCAGGTCAAAGCAGGTCAGGGAAAGAGGCAGTTCACCGAAATCTGACCGGTAAAGGTCCAGCATCTCGTTAACCATGCCGATAACCAGATCGCCTGCACTCAGGAGATCTCTAACGATTTTCCTTCTCTTCACCCTGCCGTCAACCTCGGGGTATGTGAGCTCGAGCCTCTCCAGGGTTTTTTTGATGCCCAACAGAGGGTTTTTGAGGTCGTGTGCAATCATATGGGCCATCTCGGCTCTTTTCTCTTCCGTATCTGCCAGCTCTTTACCTTTCTCGGTAAACCTTTGCTCTAGTTCCTGTCGGTAGCTTTCCACCTCGGCCTTTGATCTGCGAAGCTCTTTCACCATGTGCGTGAAAGAGGCCGCCAACGCACCGATCTCGTCCCTGGAGTCGGTTTTCACCTCTCCCGCAAAGTTACCCGAGGCCACCTCTTCCGTCGCCTGCACTAATTCTTTTAATGGCCGAGTCAGGCGGTGACTCAATATCCATGAGACCGAGAAGGCCAGCGCAGTGCCGATCAGCGCGACGAATAGTAAAGTGCTTTGCAAGGTGTCGATAGCCGTAGTCATCTCTTGCAAAGGGAAGAAAACGGAGATGACCCCCTCTGTTCTTTTCAGGGTTTCCAGGGGAAGACGTATCTCCAGGGACGGTGATGGATCGTCCCGGTGCCATCGGGACTCCTGGCGGTCAACGCCCTGTTCGATCTGGTCAGGTAGTTTGACTGCCTTGATGTTTCCTTCTGACAGGTAAAGGCGGTCGCCGATGGCGATCAGCACTTCGCCGCCGGTAGCCCGCTCTAGTTTTTTAACGAAGTCGCTGCCCATGACATAGCCGGCGCTGACAACGCCGAGGATCTCTTCTCCTTCGATGCTCTCGGCAGCCCGCAGATAGACCTTCCCATCGCGTTCCTCGATTCCGTAGTTGGGAAGGTTACGCATGCCTTGGAGGAGACCCCGGATGTCTTTTCCCAGGGCTGGACGGTCGCCATAGCGAGAAGGGTCATGGACGCGGAGAAAGATCTCTCCCTTTCGGTCCAGGATCTCAATAAAGTCCATTTCCACCGAACTAACCAGAGGTAACAGATGTTGAAACAGGCCCGCGCGATCTTTTTCAGCAAGCTTGTTCTTAGCCTCTGGCATGGCCGCGATCCAGTCGACCAGACCGGTAGCAATATCCTGTTTTTCGGTCAGAAGGAGCCTGATCCGTTCCGCTTGGGCTTTGGACTTCTCCACAAAGCGTCGCTCCAGAATCGTGGAGAAGGTGCTGGACGTCCAGAGGATCGCCACTCCCACCGGCAGGAGAATGGCAAGCAGGGAGGAAAGGAAGACCTTGTGCAGCAGGCTCCTCATCGACGCTCCTTCGATGGCGGCCTTTGGCCGGCAAAGCTAATGAATGCAAGCTTCCACATCTTCACGATTCCTTTAGGTGATCCACGGGAGACCAGAAGATGGGGTCGCGTGAAAGGGTAAAGTCCGTCCCGGACATTTTGCTCCGTTGGAAGCCTCCCCTCAACCCCTAACACCCTGACTCCCTCGGCTTCGGCCTGCTCCCAGCGGAGTATTCCGTAACCTATGGACCCCTCGATTCGCTTGATGGTCTTGAGGACTTTCTCCTTCCTCGCCCGAATGGTGAAGGCCTTAATTTCGCCGCTGAAGCCCTTACCGAAGAGGTGATCGAGGAATATTCTACGCACGCCCGATTTGCTCTCCCGCGTAAAGGGGGTGATTCCCTTCATTTCGCCCCCAACTTCACGCCAGTTGGTGATCTGTCCCAGATAGATTCCACGGATCTGTTCCAAGGTGAGGCTGAGGACCGGATTCCCTGAATAGGTCACGATAAAAATGGCATCTCGGCCGAAAGGTGTGGCGCTGAGGTCTGCCTTTTCTGAAGCGCTGAGTCTTCGAGTTACCAGCCCGATATCGATCTCGCCGCGCCTGGCAGCGGCAGCGGCGTAATTGGAGCCGCCGGCCCGGATCACAATTTTAACTTCTGGATGCTCTTTGCGGAAGAGCGCCGAGAAGCGTTCTGCCAGGGGGGTGATGGAGGGGGCGCTGGCAATCATGATTTTTTGCCCCAGTTCCTGCGCCCTCACCGGTGAGGGGGTCGTTAGGAACATAGCAAGCAGCAGAATATTCCCAAGTGTCAGGTTCTGGCCCATGGGCTTTATCCTCAAAGGTTATCACCTTTATTGCATCCCATCCACAAGGTCAAGGAGGGGCATCCCGATGCGGGGTTTACCCCGTGAAATAATCTCCTCTGTCAAGACTTTAAAGACGTCTCTAGCCGCTATTTCACGGGGTGAACCTCTCCATTGCAATCCCATGATCATTCGTGACAAAATCTGTGCGGTTCGGGGCTATTTCCAAT
>JAZFYO010000142.1:0-7291 GCA_036443615.1 Binatia bacterium
GCCTCATCGATCCGCCGCTTGAGCTCATCGATGGTTTCCATCTTGGGAACCTTGGTGCTTACCAGGCCCAACACCACAACTTTACCCTTCGGAACGAATCTCAGAGGGGCAAAGGTTCCCGCCCTGGGGCTATCGTATTCGAGCAGAAAGCGGTCGTGGTTCAGCTCATTAAAGAGTCTTTCAGCAATGGCGTCGTAGGCCCCCTCGCGATGCCACATGCTTCTCTGATTGCCCCGACAGAGGTGGATGCCAAAGGTAACCCCAGAAAATCCTTCAAGGATCTCATTGTCGGCATTGAGCGACCGGGCAAAGTTAGCCATGGGGTCCTCTCCCCGTCGGCGCATCACCTCAAGCGACGGGGCATCGACGTATGCGGTGTACCCCGGGGCATCGATCTGAACGTAACGGCAGCTCGCTTCTTCCAACCCACGCACCATTTCCCGCTCGATCCGCACCACATCGGCCAAGAACTCGCCCGTTCCCGAATAGACGGAGGTAGAATTCTCATAGTCAAATCGCTGGGAGATCCGGTCGGGGCCGATCAACGTCACCTTCGCAGGTTTCTTGGCCACTTTGCTGACAAAGAGGTACTCCTCCAAAGGAACACTCCGTACCAACTGGAGCCGCTCCACCACAGGGCGGCGATGGAGCACCGCCACGCCCTTTTTACCTTCACGCGGAAAATCCCATCTCTGGAGCGGCGTTCCACCCTGCGCGAAGTTTTCCATCGTCTTCCAGTCTGGCCGCTCCGCTTCGAATCCAAAAACAGAAGCCCCAAAGCTATCCTGGAAGTTGAGGCGGCGATATTCTCCGTCGGTGACGACCTCCAGCCCGATCTCTTCCTGAAGACGAACCACCTGACGGACGGCATCATCTTGGGCGCCCCGTAGTTCGTCGGGACTGAGCCTCCCCTCGTCGTAGCGCAGGCGGGCCTCCTTCAGATGTGCAGGACGCAGAAGGCTACCGACAACGTCGCTCCTGAGTTTGGCAAGTTCCTTCATTCTCCGACCTCTACAGCCAAAACCTCTATCACGAATGCGGGTAGGCGCCAAGAATGGATCGAGCGTTTCTCCTTCACCCGAAAGGGGATAACAGGTGGGCTGTTGATTCGAGTTTTTGATTGACGTAGTTTCCTGAATCTAATACAAACGCAATCGAATTCTTTAGCGGCGCACAAGTACGAGGAGATAGAGATCGACGGCTTCATTTCATCGAGGAGGAGAGATGAAAGCAATATTTGATCTGATAGGTGCCATCAACTCCTTTGTCTGGGGTCCCCCGATGATGGTTCTCCTGATCGGGACCGGTATCTGGCTCACCCTTGGAACACGCTTTGTCCAGGTTCGGCAGGTCTGCCACGCCTGGCGTCTCACGCTCCGTGGCGCATTCCGCAGGGGTGGTGCGGAGCGGGAGGAAGGGGACATCACGCCCTTTCAGGCCTTGATGACGGCCATCTCCGCCACCGTAGGAAACGGAAACATTGCCGGTGTGGCCACGGCCATCGCGCTGGGCGGGCCGGGGGCACCCGTCTGGATGTGGCTTACCGGGCTCGTGGGTATGGCCACCAAATACGCCGAGGCACTCCTCGGGGTGAAGTACCGAGAGCGGGCAATGGACGGGACCATGTCCGGCGGACCTATGTACGCGCTGAAAAACGCCATCGGTGTCCATTGGCTCGGCCATGGGCTCGGCTGGCTCTTTGCCTTATTCGGCGCAATTGCGGCATTAGGGATCGGCAACATGGTTCAGGCTAACTCTGTGGCTCTGGTCTTCCGCACCGAACTGGGAGTCCCGGCTTGGATCACAGGAATCGCCCTGGCGGTGCTCACCTGGATGGTCATTATCGGAGGGATCAAACGGATTGCTACCGTGGCGGAGGTGCTAGTGCCGGTGATGTGTGTCGTCTATATCCTCGGCGGGCTGGTGATCATCATCGTCAAGATCGCAGCTATCCCGGAGGCATTCGGCCTGATCTTCAAGAGCGCTTTTAGCGGACAGGCAGCGATTGGAGGATTCGCCGGAGCCGGAGTTGCCCAGGCCATGCGCTACGGGGTGGCACGGGGGATCTTCTCCAATGAGGCAGGCATCGGCTCTGCGGGCATTGCCCATGGAGCGGCACAAACCCGCTCGCCTGCGCGCCAAGGTAACATAGCGATGCTCGGGGTTTTCATCGACACCATCATCATCAACACGATCACAACTCTAGCCATCATTTTAACCGGGTCATGGTCGACTGGTCTCACAAGCACAGCCCTGACGGCCCACGCCTTCACCAAGGTCCTGGGGACAATGGGGGGCTGGATCGTTGCCTTCGGCTCTGTTACCTTCGGCTATTCTACGCTGCTGACATGGTCCTACTACGGGCTAAAATGCACGGATTACTTCTTTGGGGCAGGGGTCTCCCTTCATTACCGTTGGTTCTGGTGCCTGATCATTATCGTGGGGGCGCTCTTTTCCGGGGATGTCACCGGAATCAAATTCATTTGGGATATAGCCGATACCCTGAACGGGGCCATGGCAATCCCCAACCTCATCGGCCTTATCTGGTTGAGCCGGATCCTCTTCCGTGAGACCCTGGCCTATACCGGAGGCTCATCCAGTGAGGGCTAAAAGCTCGTATATTTCCAGTGTTGCAAGTATGACTGTAGGGTCTTGCAGTACGGGGTAAAGCGCAGCCAGTCAGGTGGAGAAACAGTGCCTTACATATCGATCCTAACGAAGGCGGGCACCGACCACTAGCTAACCCCGATCCGACGAAAATAATCACCGCGACCCGATGCACATCAGAGGAAATTTCTTCCCTTCGAGAACCTCAGGGCCGGACTTCGAGTGAGCCTCAGTCGAACTCTGAGCCTGTCGAACCGGGGGCTGATTAATGTCGGATCGGGGCTAAGACTTCGAAAGCTGGGAGTGATCTGTAAGGTAGTCGAGGTAACCGTTTTCAGGCTCTTCGAAGAATTGAACCTCGGCTTCTGTGAGATGTAAGGTATTTAAAAACACCTCAGATCGTTTCAGGTCGGCAGCCGGACCAGATCTCTGCACCTGAGACCCCGGGGACTGAAGCACTATGCCACGCTCACCTTTGATCCCAACTCCTTGGTACGTATATGGTTCCACCATAAAGGCAAGGTAGGCCAGACTGTCTTGAACGATCTTCGAATACCCTGGAGCGATAGAAACTATCCTCGGGACCTTTGTGCTATCTAATTCCTCTTGGGCAAAAAATCGACCTACCAAAGGCATAACTCGTGTGATCCATGAATAGACGCCGATCAGGCGGGGCAGAAGGTTCTCGTCCCGTATAACATCCAAGAGTAGGACTACGAGCCGGTGTTCCCGATCGCACCCTAGTGTGATCAGCCCCCATTCCGTGGTGATACTTCCTTCTACGACGCGCACATGCCCTTCAATGAGATCAATCTGTTGGATGACCAACTGCTGGAGCACGGTTGAATCATCAATGGGGATTACTTGAAGCTTCACGGGCAACTTCCCTCTTAACCAATCTTAGATTCATGATGCCAACGGGACTGTATCCGCTTAAAGAACAGTCCGCGGTCGAAGCTTTCCTGTCCGTTCGAGCCTTCCAGAATTTTCTTGCCAATCTCCGCCATTACATCGACCTGTGAATTTTCCCGATTGACGGCGTGGGGGGCGCCCATCGCTGCTTTACACGCATCTTTTGGCACGCTTCCGAGCACGACCGGGGACCTCTGCAGAAACCCCCTCGAGGCAAAGGCCAGCCGGTGGACCCCATCTCGATATGTACCCTGGGATGTCCCGTATTCGATCAAATCCACGCGTAGCTCGGACCTAATAGAAAAGAGGGCTTTAAGGACGAGGTATGAGTCCAGGAGCTCTTGCGGAGACACAACCAATACGGCCTCATCGAGAGATTGAATGTACAAAAGGATGTCTCTATGGCTCATGTCGAGTTTGAGGTTGAGTAGGACAATGTCCGCCTGGTCTTCCTCCATTTCCAAGATCTGAAAGAGGATCTCGCGTTCCGCCCGGCTGAGCCGATCCAGCTCTTCCAGCTGTATCCGAAAGCCCAGCAACCGACAGCCACCTGGGCCTTCCACCGAGATTGCCATCTCGGACTGCCTGAGCAGATCGTTCAAGGACGGGCGTATGAGCGAAGAGTCGAGTACGGACACGAGCCTATCTGATTCCATGCCCACATCAACCAACAAGACCTTTTTCCCAAAGCGGGACAGGGCCAGGGCTAATCGAGAGGACCAGAAAAACCCCGAAACACCGGCTATTTGGCTGGTTACCCCGATGACACGGTGAATTTTCCCACGGGTACACGTGGCCGGCCTATTTTGAGGCCGTTGAGAGCTCAATTCTGGCGGCTGGGTAGGGGACAGGAAAAAATGAGAAATATCCTCGATCCCCTTACCCAGCCGCCTTTTGGGTTGCATCAAATCTGCCAGTCAAGTATTTCCCTTCAGGACTTGCTCAGGTAGCTTACACTAGGCCGTTCATCGGGCCTTCCAACGGGGGCGATTTGTTCCACAGCCGCCCCCGCAGATTGCCTCACTTCTGCGGTCGATTCCATTGCCAACACCTCTTCTGACAAAGCCCTGTAGTCGTTTGCTCCGATGGACCTGCGGTCATACTGGGTAATTGGAACTCCATGGCTTGAGGCCTCTCGCAGCCGAACGTTATTTCGGATATGGGTCCGAAATACATTACCCTCACCCTCGAAGTTCCGACGTATATTTTCCAGCACCTCCTTGGTGAAACGCGCGCGCAGACTCACCATCGTGGCCAGTGCGTGGAGCTGGACCTTATGACCGGTGCGTCTGCTAACCAAATCAATGATCTCCATGAGCCTGGTCACTCCGTGCAGTGCAAAAAACCCCATATCGATCGGAACTATGGACAGGTCACTGGCACGCAGGGCATTGAAGGTCAGAATTCCCAAGCTGGGTGGAGAATCGATAATCACATAGTCATATCTCCGCTGCATTCTTTCTATTTTATTGAGCAACTTCTCTTCTTTGCCCGGTGCATCCGCCAGGAGTTGTTCAACAGTACTCAAGGTAATATTGGCTGGTGCAACCTCCAGGTTGGTATTACCCGCTTCACGGATTATCTCTTCGAGGCCAGTATCTTGAGTCAATACCTCGGTCATCCCACAGCTCACTTCCTCAGGTTTTATATTAAGCCCCAAGGAGGCATTCCCCTGTGGATCCAGATCTACCAGCAATACACGGCGATTGAGCTGCGCCAAGCAGCCGCACAGGCTTATGGCCGTTGTTGTCTTGCCACAACCTCCCTTTTGATTAATTACGGAAATAACACGCATAAAATCCTCCTTTGAAATTTTGTTACGCCAATTAATCTACAACGCAGCCTTGTTGCTTGGTAGGATTGGCTTGGCCTTGTGTACTCTTCTATATTTTTTAAGTTCCTCGACCCGCTTCTGCCACTTCTCCACTGCCTGCTTTACATCAGATACCTCAACGATCCATTCTTGACCGGAGATCGCCTCAAACACCGTCCCCTCATAAAAAACAAGGACCATATCACCCGTCGCCACGAGAGTTAGCTCGACCAATGGTCGCTTCACCATAGGAAGTAAACGCTGAAGTTCACGGAGGCTATGGCGGATCCTGTGGGTGGAGATCCCTGCATCTAGGAGCTTCTTTGCGGTCTTAAAGGAGACGAGATCCTGAAAGGTATATCGGGCGTGGTTTCCTTGAGTACGCAAACTCGGCCTAATAAGGCCAATTTGATCCCAGTGCTGAATCTGCCGGCGGGTCAGTCCGACAATTTCGCTCACCTCTCGGCTAGTGAAAAGATCTTGTTGAATTGCTTCCACGTTCTGAAGCGACAAAGATAGTAAAGCAATTTACTCTTGTCAAGAAAAAAAAACAAAAAAAGAATAAAATGTGTAAATTTAAAAATAATAATATGTAATCTATATAATTAAATATAAAATAATAACATAAACAAATATCCACACTCTTGTGACAAAATGTTATTTTTTTTGCTGATATGCTATTTCATTTGCACTCACGCATCGTCCCAACAGTGTTTAATAACCCCAACCTCATCGGCCTTTTCTGGATGAACCTGACCGTCCTCCGCTAGAGCTCTACTAATCGGAAATTCATTAGCCCTGCTAGCTAGCGCTATTGACATGCATTCCTTACTTTACTAGGAGTCACGCAGAAGCGGGCTAGCTATGGATATGTACTGCAATTCCATATTCACGGTTACCTTGATTGGACAGTCGTAATAAATGGATGGTGGGAGGAGGTGCCGTATGGAAAACCGCCGTTATGATTATCTTCCGATTGTCGGGCGCAGGGTGATCAATTGGCCCGGGGATGCGCGAGTTGCCCTGTTGGTATGCCCAAACATTGAATTCTTTCACATCGATAAGACCCTCCCGGTCGCCGCAAGACCGCATGTGCCCGATGTGCCGGAATACGCACTACGGGATTTAGGCGCAAGGATCGGTGTCTTCCGCATGATGGATGTCCTCGACAAACATAACATTCGGGCCAGCGTTTTGCTTAATTCTGAGGTCTGTAAGTATCACCCTAAAATTATTGAAGAGGGCAAGAAGAGAGGATGGGAGTGGTTGGGCCACGGAGTAACCAACAACCTGCGAATGACCAATTACCCGTTGGAAGAGGAGCTGAATATCATCAGGCAGGTCAAAGAGACTATTACCTCTGCGGTCGGCAAGGCTCCGAAGGGCTGGCTTGGTCCGGGAGGAGGGGTCGAAACGTTTAACACGCCGGATCATCTTGCCGCAGAGGGATTCGAATATCTCTGTGACTGGGGCTGTGACGAACAACCAATCCCGATGCGAGTGCGTAGCGGCCGGATGATCACGATGCCCTATCAACAGGGGGTGAATGATATCCGAGTAATGTACTATGCCAACCATACGCCTGAAGATTACCTGCGTATGGTCTGCGATCAATTTGACGTCCTATATAAAGATGGTGCAGAAAGTGGACGGGTGATAACGCTTCCGCTTCACCCCTTTGTGATCGGTCTGCCTTTTCGCATCAAGTACCTGGACAAGGCTCTGGAGTACATCTGTTCCCACGATAAGGTCTGGCTGGCTACCGGAGGGGAAGTAGCCAGCTGGTACTATGACCACTATTACGAGGATCCCGGGCAGCTCGAGTAATAATTAGGCGCTGTCCTATTTCTTTCCCAGAACTTTACCCACCAGGAGCCCACTGGTCATGGCCCAACCGATATGCAAACCGTGACCGAACAGGATTTGCCCACCCAGACCGTTACAACCTACGGCATAGAG
>JAZFYO010000143.1:0-4047 GCA_036443615.1 Binatia bacterium
CCGACATTTGGGATCTTTATGCCCGTCCTCATGGCACTCGCCTTCCGTAACACGGGGCTTCTCTATGGGCTCGGTATCTTCTCGTTCGTTATCGTCGTCGGATACGGGTTTCGGGAATCCTTGAACAGCCTTCGACTCCTGCTGGTTCCCCGCCTATCGGTTCTTTTATCGATGGTCGTCGCCTTCGTCACAATCTTTGCTGTGATTGGAAACCTGTACCGCCTGCGGGAATTCATGGCGGTCGGGCTGCTCCCCATAGTCATTCTTACCATGACGATCGAGCGTTTTTTCATCATTACCGAAGAAGCCGGTCTTCGTGAAGCGCTCCGAACCGCCCTGGGTACGGCAGCAGTTGCCTCGATAACCTACTTGATCATTAACTGGGACCCGCTTCAGCTCATGTTTTTTCTGTACCCTGAGCTCATTTTGGCCGTAGCCGCCTTTCAAGTGCTCCTGGGACGCTATACCGGTTTTCGGCTTTTAGAGCTCTCTCGCTTTAGAGATCTGGGGAGGGCGTAATCTTGCCTGACGCATTATCTTCGCTTGAAAAAGCCGGGGTCCTGGGGATGAACCGTCGAAATGCGGACTTCATCATGCGTTATAATTCTCGCTCGGCCTTTCCCCTCGTGGATGATAAGGTGCTGACCAAGGGCCTGGCTGAAAGATACCAGATTCCAACCCCACCGACCTACCGTGTAGTTGAGCGCAACAGTGATATCGCTGGACTCGAAAAGGAGCTCAGCGGCATCCATGATTTCGCCCTAAAGCCAGCCAGAGGTGCAGGGGGGAGCGGGATCCTTCTCGTCACTGATCGCAAGCCAGAAGGGTTAGTCAAGCCAAGTGGCAAGGTGATCTCGTGGGAGGATTTCACCTTCCACATCTCCAACATTCTGTCCGGAATTTACTCCCTTGGTGGGCTGCCGGATCGGGCCATTATCGAGGGCCTACTTCATCCCGGTCCGGTCTTTGCCGCCATCAGCTATCTTGGCATTCCGGATATTCGCATTGTGGTCTACCGGGGCGTACCGGTGATGGCCATGGTCCGCCTACCGACAAAGGCATCCGATGGGAAGGCCAACCTCCATCTCGGTGGGATAGGAGCCGGGATCGACATCGGCACTGGCCAGACCCTCAATGCAGTCCTTCACTCCAGGACGATCACTCACCACCCGGAGACAGGCAATCCCGTAAAGGGCATTGAGGTCCCTTACTGGAACCGGATGCTTCTCATGGCCGCGCTGGCGCAAGACATGACCGGGCTTGGATACCTTGGGGTGGACCTGGTGATCGATCGCGACCACGGGCCGCTGCTTCTCGAACTGAATGCCCGGCCAGGCCTTGCAATCCAAATGGCAAACCATACCGGCCTCTTCGGACGACTCAAAGTTGTCGAAGAGGCGCCTCCCGAAATCTTTGTGACCCCAGAGGCCCGTGCCGGTTGGGCCACACAGACATTTACGGCCGCTTGAGACCCCAAGATACCAATACCTTAAGGAACATCAATTAACTCTATTAACCTAAAGGAGGCTTAAAATGTCATACAGAGTTAATCACCTCCATCTCAAGACCCCCGATCCTCGCAAGACCGCCCAGTGGTACGTAGACTATCTTGGCGCCAAGGTGGTGTCGGAAAGAAAGAGCCCTAGCGGCCAGCCTATTCTCCGCCTCGACCTCCATGGCGTTCCCTTGAACGTGACTGGTTATATCGAAGGGCAGCGCCTGGAACAACATTACGGCCTGGAGCACGTGGCAGTGGACACCGACGATTTGGCCGGTGAGGTTGAGAAGATCAAGGCCAGCGGTGCCAAGATCCTGGAAGAACGAACCCTGCCCGACGGGCGCAGGGTGTGCTTCTTTGAGGGCCCCGATGGGGTCCGTCTTGAGTTCCTGGAGATGAGATGAGGCACCTCAAATGGCCCAGCATTAAATTACCTTGCGTCTCAGATAGGCGCTTAGATAATCGACAAGGGTAACCAGCACATAAAGTACAATCATCAGTGTAAGAAGTTGGTTTTCGAAAAAGAGGCTGATCGCAATATAAATTCTTTGTCCGAGTCCGCCGGCCCCCACGAATCCCAAAACAGCAGCCACGCGGATATTCACCTCCCAACGGTAGAGGGTATAGGAAATAAATTGGGGCAAGACCTGGGGAAAAATACCATAAAAAAGGATCTGCAGTTTGTTTGCACCTGTGGACTGAAGCGATTCAATGGGTTGAGGATCTACATCCTCCAGGACCTCCCCATAGAGCTTACCTAAGACCCCGCCGGTATGGACCCCCAGGGCAAGAACACCGGGAAATGGGCCGAGGCCGACAAGAAATACAAAAATAAGCGCCCAAACCATCTCCGGAACGGTGCGCAGAAAGTTCAATATCCCCTTTGCCAACAGGTAGGGAATGCGCCTGAAGGCTCCCCTCCACCCCTCTCTGGCCTCCATCTCGAAGAGTAAACCCGAATAGACTAAATTTCGTGAGCCAAAGAAGACCAGGGAAAGGGCGATGGCTACGGACATAAGGATCGATAAAAAAGATATCGCGAAGGTCTCCATTGCACCCACGACGGCGTCCAAGAGAACACTTCTGGAAAGGTCCGGGGGAAAGAGCCTCTTGAGATAGGCAAGGATCTGCCCTCCTCCGTCCCGGCTGAACAGCTGTGAAAGACGGATCTCCGAACCCTGATAGCTCCAAACCAATAGGAATACGAGAGAACCCATTAGGAGATATGTCAGTAGATAGGCCTTCCCCGATTTCCTGTGAGCCTGCCAGGGATTGGATGCGGTTTGTTCGTTCAAGGGATTTCCGTTCATAAAAGCGCTCGCACCTTTGCACTGAGGTAATCAGCCGCCCCGACCATCAAGAAGAGGATACCCAAAAGCGTAATCACCTCATGGAAGTTAAACATACGCATAGAGATCTCGATCTGCTGGCCCAGTCCTCCAGCCCCGACAAAACCGAGAATAGCCGAGATACGTACGGCACACTCCCAACGGTACATCGTATAAGAAACAAAATTGGGTAAGGCCTGAGGAAACCAGCCATAGAAAAAAATCTGCACTTTGCTGGCACCTGTCGACTGAAGGGCCTCCAATGGACCGTAGTTGACCGATTCAAAGATCTCCGAATAGACTTTTCCGAGCATCCCCCCGTAGGCAACACCGATCGCAAGCACTCCCGGAAACGGTCCCAGACCGACGGCTCGAACAAACATAAATGCCCAGACAAACTCCGGGATGCTACGAAACAGGCTAAGAATCCCTCGGGCGAAGCAGTAGAGCGAAAATCTAATTCCAAATCTAGCGACCGAGCCTTTGACTTCTGCCTCGTTCAGTATTCCCCCAACTATCAACGTCCTGGTGGCCAGGAGCCCCAAGGGAAACCCGATCATCACGGCAATCAATGTACCCATGACAGAGATCTGGATCGTTTCCAACGCAGGCTGAAACATAAGAGAGAGAAAATTCCAGGAGAGTTCTGGAGGGAATATCCCGGTAACGAATCTCCATAGGTGTTCCCGTCCGCTTTGCTCAAAAAAGACAAAAGGGTTCACCTCCGCCCGGCGCCAACTGTCAACGAGGACAATAAAAAATAAGATAGCGAAAAGATACGGAAAATAATTCGTGCGGTCTTTAGCGACCGATGAGAACCCAGGATTTTTCATCGGGACCTTACTCTGAGGTATTGTTCGGAAGGTGGCCGGAGTAAAGGTCTTCTAATAAACTGTCCGTGACTTTATCCGGGGGGAGATCAAAAAGGGCATTTCCCTTCTTAATTCCTATGATTCGGGGAAAGTTGCATAGGGCCAGGTCTACACTGTGAAGGTTCACCAGAAGAGTTTTGGTAGTGCTTTGACTGATTTCGACAAGAAGCCTGACTATGTTCGAGGCTAAAGATGGATCCACAGAAGATACCGGTTCGTCGGCGAGAATGACCTCGGGATCCTGCACAAGCACACGTGCGATGGCCACCCTTTGCTGCTGACCCCCAGAGAGTTCATCCGTCCGGCTAAAAATCTTTTCGTCGATACCTACTTTCTTTAGGGCACTGTA
>JAZFYO010000144.1:0-15784 GCA_036443615.1 Binatia bacterium
CGTGCTAAAATGACTGCCTGGTTAAACCCCCTCCAGCGCAGCCTCCGCGGATGTAGCGGGACAGGGATAATACACTCCAACGGAGAACCATGGAAAAATTCGCGACACCCCCTGGCCATGAGCCTCCCCAACGGCTTTCCCAGAGACACCCTTCCTCCGTACTTGAATTGCTGCACGACATGGCGTAGGGGATGCACGTCGTTTTCTCCCCTGGGATAGCACGCCCACGCCCGCGCACTCAGAAAAGAAGGCGGGAGGACCAGACACGCCCCGCAAAGATGATCTCCCCCACTCGCATACAAGAAGGGCTGACCACATGTGGTACAAAAAGGATGAGATACCAGCCGGATTTTGTCCCGGCAGATTTCACAAAAGCACCTCTCATCCCGATCCGGTATGATCTCTTTACAAAAGCGGCAGCGCGGCGGATAAAGCCAGTCTACGAGCGAGCTGAAACGCAATGGTAAAAACGGCCCCAATGACTCGCTCCTGAGCTAGCCCCGATCCGAGATTCCAACCATGCCAAGTCCCTCCGAATTCTTTCGAGCACCCCCAGACCCAAATCGGGTAACTGGCGATTTCCACAAGTTTGGCCTCGATCTTTTTCGGATCGGGGCTAGCCCCCATTCGCGAGGAGGCAGTTCCCTGTCATTTCTGGTGGTTGTGGGATACCCAGGAGTTTGAGAATGGTGGGAGCGACATCTATCGCCGTTCCTGACCTGAGGGGTCCGGATTTCAGCTCTTCATCGACCACGATCAGGGGGACCGGGTTGCTCGTATGGGCCGTGTGGACTTTACCTGTCTTGTAATCAATCATCTGTTCTGCATTGCCATGGTCAGCGATAATGATCGTCCGGCCTTTTTCACGCAACGTTGCCTGCACAACCCTGCCGATGCATTCGTCCACTATCTCACAGGCACGAACGGTGGCCTGAAAATTCCCCGTATGGCCCACCATGTCGGCATTGGCGTAATTCAGGATCACCAGTCCGTATCGGTCCCCCGCAAGCTGCTTAATGAGAGCCTCCGTGATCTCGGTGGCGCTCATCGCCGGCTTGAGATCATAGGTGGAGACCTCTGTGGATGACGGAATGAGGATACGATCCTCGAGAGGAAATTTTTCTTCCTCTCCGCCATTAAAAAAGTAGGTGACATGAGCATACTTTTCTGTCTCTGCTAGGCGCAGTTGATGAATTCCTTCCCGGCTTGCGATCTCTCCCAGGACGTTCTTCGGTTGTCTGGATGTGAAGGCTACGGGAACGTCAAAGGTCTTGTCGTATTCGGTCATGGTGACAAATGAAGAAAGAGAAATGGAGCTCCTGCGTGGAAACTTGTTAAAGTCCTTCTCTTTGAATGCCCGTGTCAACTGGCGTGACCGATCGGCCCTGAAATTGAAAAAGATCACTGCATCCCCATCGCGGATCATCCCCTCGGGAAGGCACTCTTGGACCACGGTGGAATGCACAAATTCATCCGTAATCCCATCCCGATAGCTTTTGCTGACCGCCTCCAATGCGGAATCTGTCCGGGTTCCAACCCCCTCAGTGAGGGCTAGAAAAGATTTTTCTGTCCTGTCCCATCTCCGATCTCGGTCCATACCATAGTAACGACCACTCAGGGTCGCGATCTTAACCTCAGGGGAGGATTTGATTTTCTCGCTGAGCCTGCGCAAAAACCCCTCCCCGCTCGTAGGGGCAGTATCCCTGCCATCCAGAAAGAGATGGAGATAGGTCACTCCCACCTTTTCTCTCCGCCCCAGATCTATGAGCGCCTCCAGATGAAGCTGATGACTATGGACGCCTCCATCCCCCAGAAGACCCATCAAGTGGAGTCTCCCCTTGGCCTGCTTCATCGCTTTTATGGCTTTGAGAAAAACAGGGTTGGAAAAAAAACTCCGGTCCTCGATGGTACGGTTGATCAAGGTAAGGTCCTGATAGAGGATCCGACCGGAACCCAGGTGTATATGCCCGACCTCTGAGTTTCCCATCTGCCCCTCCGGGAGGCCTACATCCAGACCCGAGATGGAGATCGCGCTGGTGGGATAGCGTGCAGCCAGGGCGTCCATGTTGCGGGTAGACGCCTTGGCAATAGCATTCCCCTCAGTTCGGGGATTCACTCCCCAACCGTCCAAGATCATGAGGACGAGAGGCCGTTGATATCCCAAGAAGCACGCTCCTTTCTCTTGTTATTAAACCCACTCTGAGCGGATCCGAAAGGACATCAGCTCAGGGTCGTATAGGCCGTTCGTTTTTGTCGGATCGGGGTTAGCTGAGGGATTCGCTCCTGATACGAAACTGATTGGCTAGGCTCGAATAGGGCTCAGGAAGCTCCACCCGGGGGGCATGGGCCCAAAGCCCTTCGAGATCATAAAATTCACGTATCGGTTGATAAAATACATGAACGATTACATCGGAATAATCCATCAACACCCAATGGCCGCGGTTGAGCCCCTCGATGGAGCGGGAAGAAATTCCCATTTTTCCAAGATTTTCTTGAAGGCCTTGAGCGATACTTTGAACCTGCCGATCAGAACGACCGGAGCAGATGATGAAGTAGTCGGCGATAGAAGTGACCTCGCTCACTTCTATTAGAACCAGATCATAGGCCTTTTTCTCCAGGGCATATCGACTAAGGAGAAGAGCCCTCTCCCAAGATCCCATCGCTCTCAATCTTGTGGTCGTTCCTCCTGGCGCCCTCGGTAAAGGCCCTTTTTCTTTATGTAGGTCTCGACCTCCTGCGGAACCAGATAATGGATGGACTTTCCTCCCCTTACGCGATTACGAATCTCCGAGGCCGAAATGGCGATGTCCGTAATCCTGGTAAAAAAGAAATACGTACCGCTCTTATGGCGAAATGCATTCTTGCGCGGATCATAACAAACTCCCCTTCGCACCGCAACGGGAATGTATTTTAATGACAGGGCGTCTCCGCTCCCGGGTCTGGATGTCACAATGAGGTGGCAAAGAGGGAAAATTTCCTGAACGTCCTTCCAGGAATCGATCTCGCGAAAGGCGTCCAAACCGAGGATGAAATAGAGAGAATTTTTAGGCGATTCTCTTCGGGCAAAATAGCGGACCGTGTCAATAGAATAGGATTTTCCACGGCGCAAGAATTCAACGTCTGACAGGCTAAAGCCGGAGTTTCGACTAATAGCCAAACGTACCATCTCGAATCGGTCTCGCGCTGAGGTCCTAGGCCTTATCTTTTTATGCGGGGGATTAGAGGCAGGGACAAATAAAACACGGTCCAGGGAAAAAGCCTCTCGGACCTCCTCAGCGCTGCGGAGGTGACCCCAGTGAATCGGATCAAAGGTGCCGCCAAAGAGGCCGATCTTCATTCTCGTATCTGGCCGTCACCAAAGACCACGAATTTCATCGTGGTGAGTTCCTCTAATCCCATTGGGCCGAAGGCGTGGATCTTGCTCGTGCTAATCCCGATCTCTGCACCCAACCCCAACTCTCCCCCATCATTGAACCGAGTAGAGGCATTGACCAGCACGGCTGAGGAGTCGACCCTTGCAAGAAATTTCCTGGCCCTCTCGTAGTTCGAAGTAAGGATGGCCTCCGTGTGATGTGATCCGTACCGCTCAATGTGGTCAATGGCAGCATCCAGATCCTTCACCACCCGGACAGAGAGAATGAGGTCCAGATACTCAGTGGACCAATCCTCCTCGCGGGCGGATCTAATCCCGGGGATCAATGAGCGCGTCCTCTCACACCCTCGGATCTCTACCCCAACCCCTTGGAACTTGGCGATCATAGAAGGGAGAAAGCTGGGTGCGATGGCTTCGTGAACCAATAGAGTCTCCATGGCGTTGCATACGGATGGGCGCTGGACCTTCGCATTCGTGCAGATCCGCTCCGCCATCTCCACGGAGGCCTCGTTATCCACATAGACATGGCAGACCCCCTTGTAGTGTTTGATCACTGGAACACGTGCCTTATCAGCCACCATCTGGATGAGCTCCTCTCCCCCCCGGGGGATAATCAGATCAATATATTCCTCCAGTTGAAGCAGCTCCTGAACAATCCCCCGGTCTGTGGACTCCACAACCTGAATGGCTTCTTGCGGGATTTCAGTCTCTGCGCAGGCCTGCCCAAGGATTCTCCCTATGGCCAGATTGGAATGATGGGCCTCACTCCCTCCTCGCAGGATGACCGCGTTCCCCGACTTGACACACAGAGCGGCAGCATCGGCGGTCACATTGGGGCGCGCCTCGTAGATCATTGCAATGACCCCAAGCGGGATCCGCATTCGCCCCACTTGAAGACCGCTGGGACGTCGCCACATCCTGACTATTTCCCCTACCGGGTCCGGTAAGGATGCAACCTCCCTCAATCCCTTGGCCATATTCCCGATGCGGCTCGGGTTAAGCGCAATTCGGTCAAGGAGTGCGCTGGAAAGCCCCGCCTTCTGGGCCATCTCAAAATCTCTTTTGTTCTCGGTCAAGATGAGCTCCTTCTGCATTTCCAGCTGCCGTGCCATCTGGAGCAAGGCCTGATTTTTTTCCTCAGACGAGACCTGGGCGAGTTGCCGTGACGCCCTCTTGGCCTTTTTACCTAAATTGACTGCGTAATTTTTTAGAGACATTTCCCTTTTCTCCGGCGTTGCTTATTGGCAATCAGCATCCCATGTCTTTGCTGTAACTACAGGAGCACGAAATCATCACGATGGATGACTTCGTCATAGGCCTTGTACCCCAGAACCTTTTCAATCCTTGTGGTGTGCAATCCTTTGATGTGATTCAGATCCTCAGCACTGTAATTGACCAACCCCCTGGCGAATTCTCGTCCCTGAGGATCCAGACAACGGACGCACTCCCCAGCTCCAAAAGAACCCTGTACTTCCCTGAGACCGGAGGGGAGGAGGCTCTTACCCCTTTTGACCAGTGCCTCGTAAGCCCCATGGTCGACAACGATCGTTCCTGAAGGCTTTAAGTTGTTGGCGATCCAGTGCTTGCGGCTAGCCAAACGGTTCTCTTCGGGAAGAAGCAACGTCCCTACTTCCTCCTTGGATTCAAATAGTTTGGATAATGTCCCCTTCAATCCGCTCGCGATCACTGTAGGAATCCCGGAACTGGCGGCCTTTTCTGCAGCGGCGAGCTTTGAGGAAATTCCACCAGTTCCATAAGAGCCTTGACCTCCCCCGCTGAGTCTTTTTTTAAATTCCTTGAGATCCGAGATCACAGGAATCAGTTGAGCGCCTGCGTGGAGGCGAGGGTCCCGATCATAAACACCGTCTACGTCACTTAGCATCACCAAAAGGTCGGCTTCAATAAGCGTGGCCACTAGGGAGGAGAGATGGTCGTTGTCGCCGAACTTCATCTCCTCGATGGCAACGGTGTCATTTTCGTTAACGATTGGAACGATGCCAGACTCCAGAAGGGTCTGGAGGGTATGCTTGGCGTTTAGGTAGCGGCTACGATTGGCCAGGTCCTCATGGGTCAGAAGAACCTGAGCCACACTTTTCTTAAATTGCGAAAAATACCTCTCGTATAGAGCCATCAGTTTAATCTGCCCCACCGCCGCCAAGGCCTGTTTTTGTGGGATCGTCTTGGGTCTCTCCTTGATGCCAAGTCGAGTCATACCTGCGGCAACAGCTCCCGAACTAACGATCACCAACTCCTTACCCGCATCATGCATAAGGGCGAAATCATGCACCAATCCCTTGATCCTGCCTCCTTCGATCCCCTCCACGGAAGAGAGAATCTGGCTGCCAATCTTGATGACGACCCGGCGAGCCCGGTGTAAAAACTGCCTATTAAAGCCACGTTGCAACACGCGTCTCACCCTCACTGATTTTTGCCTTCTCCATCCTCGCCCCAATCAACCATTTTAGTTCTCGCAGTCCCTCGCCCGTAACCGCAGAGATCGCAAGGAACGGGATCTGCTTACGATGACAAAATTCCTCCAGAAGCTTAAGTCTTCTCCTTTCCCCCAGTAAATCGATTTTATTTGCTACGACAATATGCGGTTTTTGAACCAGGCTGGGATCAAACAGCTCCAGCTCACGATAGACCGCAACGTAATCGGCCACGGGTTCGTCCTCCCGAATGTTCGATGCGTCCAGAATATGGACTAGGAGACTCGTTCGGCTCACGTGCTTCAAAAACCTATCCCCGAGTCCCTCTCCAGCGTGTGCCCCCTCAATGAGTCCAGGAATATCGGCAAGCACGAAGCTCTTTGCCTCTCCATAGGAGACGACGCCCAGATTCGGCACCAGGGTCGTAAAAGGATAGTCAGCTATCTTTGGTCGGGCAGCCGATATGGCAGCGATGAGCGTCGATTTCCCCACATTAGGAAAACCGACAAGTCCCACATCGGCCAGAAGCCTTAACTCTAAGTGGAGATCTCTCTCCTCTCCAAGAAGTCCGGGTTGAGCCCGGCGCGGACTCCGATTGGTAGAGGAAGTAAAAAAGGCATTCCCCTTGCCCCCCTTTCCGCCGGTCGCCACCACAAATCGATCGTCAGGATTTTTAAGGTCCATGAGGATCTCCTCGGTTCGTGCATCTCGAATCACCGTCCCAACAGGAACGGTGATAATCCTGTCTTCCCCATTTTTTCCGTGTTGGTCTTTTCCCCTCCCATGTTCTCCTCTGGCGGCACGGTAATGCTTCTGGTAGCTCAAATCCAGCAAGGTATTGAGCTGGGGATCCGCCATGACCACCACATGACCTCCGTTGCCGCCGTTGCCCCCATTTGGCCCGCCTCGGGGCACAAATTTTTCCCTCCTAAAGCTTACACACCCGCGTCCCCCATCACCAGCCTTTACCTTGATCCTGACTTCATCGATGAACTTCATACATGCAACAGTGAAAAAAGAAAATTGCAAAAATCAAGTCATATCAAACACGGGGTTTGAATCCCCGTGTTCGACCAAAGGGGAGAGCTGCCGCTTCTCCCCCCCGGTGGAGTAATGGACCGCTACTCCACGGGGGAAACCCCATCGGCTTTGTGCCCGCCTCAAGAGGCGGGGTTTACATTAAATACTTAGCGCAAAATTATTTCTTCAATTCCTCGTTGTCATTATTGGTTCTCTATTTTTCAATTTGCAGCCTGTATTTTACATTGTCCCATAGGGGTCATTCACAAATGTGATCATCGCCTTTTCGATGGCAAAAAAAAAGCCCCGAAGGGGGCTTTTCGCCAGAGGACCAAGAGCTAGACGGGAAACACACTCACCTTCTTCCTCTCTCTGTCAAGCCTTCCGTAACGCACCAGACCGTCGATTTTAGCAAACAGGGTATAATCGCGTCCCATTCCGACGTTCTTTCCTGGGTGAATCCGAGTCCCCAGCTGGCGCACAAGGATGTTTCCCGCTCTCACCTGTTGCCCGCCATAAATTTTAACACCCCGTCTCTGACCCTGACTGTCCCTCCCGTTACGAGTGCTACCTCCTGATTTTTTATGAGCCATGCTGTTACCTTCCCCTATCCCTGAATTTCCGTGATTCTCAGCGTGGTCTGCCTCTGTCTGTGTCCTTGCTTGCGGCTGTAACCCTTGCGCCTTTTCTTCTTGAAAACAATTATCTTTTTTGCAAGCATATGTTCCACAATCTCTGCGGTGACATTCGCTTCGGGCAATGTCGGAGTTCCGATCTTGGCCTCGCCGTTTCCCCCAATCAACAGCACCTTGTCCAGTGCCACTTTATCCCCGGTCTCCCCTTTAACCTTCTCCACTTGAACAAGATCCCCCTGGGATACCCGGTACTGCTTACCTCCTGTTTTGACAACCGCGTAAACCATTTTCTTTACCAAAGACAGATATTTAGCCGAAATGATCTCCAAAGTCAATCAGCAGTAGTCTCTCGGTGAAACAGTGTGTGCTCAGAGTATGCCGAGGGGGCCTGCCCCGTCACCCTTGCCTCTCCTCGGGGGACGAGCCTTTCGCCCGCGGGCAATGGGACTGTACCTTGAAGGCCCCACCCAATCCTGCCCCAGGGTACTTACTCCTCAGGTTTGGGCCTGACGGCACCTCTACGTTCAGGTGCCCGCGGCCTTCAGTCTCGCTCCCCTCGGGGCAGGCCCACTCGGCACCAGACATTGAGTGTGAGCTTCCGAGAGGGAGAGGAAGCGTGGAGAGCTGAGGAACAGGGGCAAGATGGTTGGTACAGGCCGCGACGATTGGAGAACCAACACGATGAGGTTGGGGGGGTGGCCCTCAGGGCAGTAATCTATTTCCTCAGGCCGAAAGGCTTTTTCCCTTGAGGAAGGAGGGTCTTAGAAATGATTAAAACAAGATTGCGAAAAGCTTTTCGTCTCACTTTTTGCATAAAGCCCGGCGGTAGGCTCTGACCATCTAAACGGCAACCAGTCATTCTACTCTCGAGGACCCCCCCCCCTAGCAGATCTGGCTAGCCATCCCTCGTATCTGGGAGGGACTAGCCTGTAACGTTATTCCGTAACCCTGGACCTTGGAAAAAACTAGGAGAGGCTGGATACCTGCAAAGATTGATTCACTTACTGCTGGTGCTTAGACGCGCGTCAACGATCCGTAGATTCAGGGCATAGGTCCCACCCCATTCACTCTCGCTAAGGCGATAGACCAAATCGATCTTAGCGCCTATACGGCCGGGAAAGTCCTCCCCTAGCCTGAAGCCCACACCACTCAATGTTCGCCCTCCCTGTCGCAGCTTGAAACGGGACCCACCGTTAAAGTCCCTACGCTCCGAGACCTCCACCGCTCGGGTTTCAAACAGGGGCTCGGGATTGCCGATCCCAAAAGGTCCGAGGAGTTGAATCTGTCGGGCCACTGACAGGTTGACATCGGAAAATTTGATCTTGGCGTCCACTTCGAGCAATGGGACCAAATCCTCAGATGTCAGGGACAACCGGGCAACGTCCTCAAAACGCTCCGAAAAGGCCGAAAAATGCTCCCATTTAATACTGAGTCCCCCGGCGTACTCGTGACCCCCAAACTTTTCCAGCAGATCCTCGCAGCTGCGCAGCCCCTTAACCATATGAAAGCCGCGAATGCTACGCGCCGATCCTTTGCCTTCTCCTTGCAGGAATCCAATAACGACAGTGGGACGGTGAAATCTCTCAACAAGCCGTGAAGCCACGATTCCCAAAACCCCCGGATGCCAACCCTCCGCGCCCAGAACGATGGACGTACGATTCCTCTGCACTGGATTTGCCTCCAATTGCGCTAAAGCCTCTGCCAATACACCGGCTTCCGTTTCTCGCCTCTCCCGGTTGTGTCTGTCCAACTCCTCGGCAATCCGATAGGCATCCTCCTCCGAATCCGTTGTTAGCATCTCGACCACCTTTAAGCCTGTGTCGACCCTGCCCGCCGCGTTGATTCGAGGGCCAAGCTGAAAGGCCACATGACCGACACTCAATTCGCCTGAAGGAATGCTCGCCACCTGCTTCAAGGCACGAATCCCCGGACGCGTGGAGGCGCCAAGCTCTGTCAGCCCCCTCCGTGTCAACGCGCGGTTGACTCCCGTTAGAGGAACCATATCGGCAATAGTCCCCAGGGTAATAATATCCAGATAGTGACGGATGTCGGGTGGGCCTGCCTTGGTGAACCATCCCATCTCCCGCAGCCTCGCCCTAAGCCCAATGATCAGGTAGAAGGCCAGCCCCGCACCTGAGAGACCCTTGTCGGGAAAAGGACAGTCAGCCCTATGGGGGTTTAAGATCGCTATGGCCGGAGGGAGATTCGGCGGGGGTTCATGATGGTCTACAATGATCACGTCGATCCCCATGCCTTGGGCGAGCTTTACTTCTTCATAGTTCGAGATGCCGCAGTCCACGGAAACAATCAATCTCACCCCCTGGGACCTGAGCCTCTCAAGCCCTTGAGGGTTCAGGCCGTATCCCTCTTCGATCCGATGGGGGATATGATAGAGGGGTTTTCCGCCGGCCTCCTTTAAAAACAGGACCAAGGCCGAAGAGCCGGTGGTTCCATCGACATCGTAATCCCCCCAGATGCAGGTGAGCTCCCTGCTCTCCAAGGCACGGGCAAGACGCTCTACCGCTCTGTCCATGTCAGCCATCAGAAAGGGGGAAGGAAGGTCGGAGCGCAGACTGGAGAAGAGAAAGCGCTTAGCGGCGTCAGATGTCGCAACACCGCGATGGACGAGAATCCGAGCCAAGAGGGCTGGGACTTTCAGCTCATCAGAAAGACGGGAGACGACTTCCTCGTCGGTCTCCCGAAGGACCCAGCGCTTTTCCATACGAATAAAAACTCAGATGCCAGCAGTAAGAATTCAGAAAAAAATTCTGAATTCCTAACTGAATTCTGGCTTCCGGATTCTGCATTTAGGATTTTCTTCTCCCCTTCTCCAATGCAAGAATTACAGGAGTGGCAATGAAGATTGTAGAATATACGCCGGACAAAAATCCTACGAGAAGGGCAAAGGCAAAGGGGCGAATGACACCTCCACCAAGCAAAAACAGCGCAAGGAGCACCAATAGAGACGTAGCCGTGGTGATGATGGTACGACTCAGCGTCTCATTGATGCTCATGTTGATGATTTTTTCCATCCCCTCTCGGCGGTGCTTACGCATATTTTCCCGGACGCGGTCACACACGACGACTGTATCGTTCACTGAATATCCAGCGATTGTGAGAAGGGCTGCAACGATGGGAAGGTCGAACTCGTAGTTGGCCAGAACGAGAGCTCCAATCGTGACCAACACATCATGGAAAAGCGCCAGAATCGCCCCTAAACCGAAGCGCAGTTCGAAGCGGAACCAAATATAGGCACCCATCGTGATCATCGCAACGATCACGGACAGAATCCCCCTGCGGCGCAGATCCTTTCCCACCTTTGGCCCAACCGACTCGACCCTGCGGACCTCAAACTGGTCAGCACCAAACTGATCAGAAAGGCCACTGCGGACCTCTCGCCCAACGGTCCCCAACTGGTCTGGTTTCGTATCCAAACGGATCAGGAACTCGCCGGATCCACCGCCACCGAAATCCTGCACCACGCTATCGGCAGCAACTGAGTTCGCCAAGGCTTGGCGGATTTCACCAATGGTGACGTTCTGGTTAAACTTCAAATGGACCATGGTCCCACCTGCAAAATCGACTCCAAGCTTGGGACCCTTGGCAAAGAGGAGGATCAAAACCGCCAGAATCAACAATCCGGATGTTATAAATGCTCTATGGCGATACTGGAGAAAAGGGATCTGGGTACCTGGCTTGATGAATTCCATAGATTTCTTCTCAGACACTGAGGCTGGTTAATCGCCTGGTGGCACTCCGGTAATCGTAGTAGATTTTAGTCCCATAGAATGTCGTCAGAACGGTTGTGAAGATGCCAACACAAAGAGTCACGGCAAACCCTTTAACCGGACCTGTCCCAAACTGAAAGAGGATGACGCCTGCCAGGAAGGTAGTGATGTTCGAGTCCAGGATGGCAGGGAGGGCTCGCTCATAGCCAGCGTCAACTGCGGCCCTAGGGGATTTTCCGATTCTCACTTCTTCCCTTATCCGCTCATTGATGAGCACATTCGCATCCACCGCCATGCCCATGGTAAGGATAATCCCGCCAATTCCGGGCAGCGTCAAAGCCGCTTCGAATCCCGCCAGGACGGCCATCATGAAAAGGATGTTGAACACCAGGGCCACATCGGCGAGCAGCCCCCCTCCCCTATAGTAGGCGAACATAAAGAGGACGAGCAGAGAACTCCCAACGATAAATGAGAAGATTCCATCGCGGATGGAATCACGACCCAGAGAGGGACCGACGGTACGCTCTTCCACGATCTCCACCGGCGCGGGCAGAGCCCCGGCCCTGAGGACAATGACAAGATCTCGGGCCTCCTTGAAATCAAAACCTCCCGTGATGGATGCTGTCCCTCCACCTATCCTTTCCTGAATGACCGGAGTCGAGTAGACCCGGTTGTCAAGAATAATTGCCAAGCGGCGCCTCACGTTCTCCCCCGTGATCCGCTCGAAAAGTCTCGCCCCGGCTGAATTCAGCTTTAACTCCACATACGGTCCTTCAAGCCGATCTCCCGGTCGAACCCGGGCATCCGCGATGTAATCGCCGGTCATCAGGGTCCTGGCCTCCAGGAGGTAAGGAACCTTCTCCACCCTCAATCCCACGTCACCTCGGGGTGTATAGCCATACAGGATCTCCCTGCCCCGAGGAGGGCCATTGCGCACAGCCTCCTCGGGATCACCAATCTCGTCCACCAGCTTGAACTCGAGCAGGGCCGTCTTGCCGATGAGCTCTTTGGCCCTCTCGGGATCCTGAATACCAGGCAGTTGTACCAGTATGTCGCGCTGTCCCCGCCGTTGAATTGTCGGTTCCCTCACACCGAATTGGTCGATGCGATTACGAATCGTTTCGAGAGACTGATCCACCGTATCTTCCCTGATGGAACGAAGCTCCCGCTCACCGAGGCCAATGCGGAGCTCTGTGCCTTCGGCGCCAGATTGAGAGCCCACCAACACCAGGGACGGGAACTCGCTCGCGAGAAGATCGCGCACCCTTTGGGCGCTTTTGGAGGGGAGCGTGAGGAGGATCTGGTTCTCCCTGACTATTTCCATCTCTATAAAAGGGATTGCTCTCTCCCTGAGAATATTGCGCAGATCTCCTCTCACCCGCTCCATGGAATTCTTTATCGCCGTCTCCACATCGACTTCTAAAATGAGGTGCGTCCCCCCCTGAAGATCCAATCCCAGATGGATGCCCTCCGTGGGAAGAATTCCAGCCCACCACGAAGGGAGCTTCTTCACAAAGGAAGGTGAGAGATAAATCAATGCAACACAAGTCGAAACTAAAAAAATAGCCAATCGAATCTTTAAACCCTGTGGCATATTACTGTGCTTTAACCTCCTTACCTGAAGCCTTTTCTGTCTTGACGAGTTGGGAGATATTCGGTCGGCTTACCCGGACCCTCACGTTTTGCGCAATCTCCAAGGTAACCACGCTATCGGTCAGGGAAACCACCTTGCCGAACATACCGCCTGCGGTTATGACATCATCGTTCTTTTTAAGCTTGTCCAGCATCTCCCGATGATCTTTGGACTTCCTCTGTTGGGGTCGGATTAAGAGAAAGTAAAAGATCACAAAGATCAGAACTAACGGGATAAAGCTAACAAATCCCCCTGGCCCTGATGGCGCCTGAGCTGTCTGAGCGAAGGCTAAGTTCCACATAATGACTCCTTAATCTGGATCCTGACTTATTAATCCTGAATCCAGCATCCAGGAGTCAGAATCCCGAAGCCAGAATTCAGTCTGTTCCTCTCTGATGGCCTCACGCATCTTCTCCATGAGACGATGATAAAAATAGAGATTATGCAGGGTATGGAGGTAGGCCGCAAGGATTTCACCAGCCAAATAAATGTGGCGTAGATAAGCACGGGAGAAATGCTGGCAACAATAGCATTGGCAGGATTCATCCAACGGGCGAGGGTCGCGGGAGAACTCAGCCCGTTTGATACTGAGTTTTCCCTTGGAGGTAAATAGAGTCCCGTTCCGGGCATTTCTTGTCGGCAGCACGCAGTCGAATAGGTCATAGCCGCGTTGGACCGCAAAGATCAGATCTTGCGGTCTTCCCACTCCCATGAGGTAACGGGGCCGATCCTCAGGCAAAATTTTGGCGACAAATTCGGCCATCTCACTTAAGAGGGACTCACCCTCACCTACACCCAACCCGCCCACTGCAAAACCATCATAAGGGTGTTGGGTCAGATCCCTCACGCATTGCTCCCGCAAATCTCTATACATCCCCCCCTGGACAATTGCGAAGAGAGCTTGCTCACTCTTCCGCCGGGCCTCAAGGGAGCGGCGTCCCCACCTTACGGTCCTTTCAGTGGAGACCCAGGCGTAGTCCCGTGTAGCCGGGTAGGGAATGCACTCGTCTAGAACCATCGCAATATTGCTTCCCAGATTTTCTTGAATCTCTACCACCTTTTCCGGCGTGAGGAGATGCGCCGAGCCGTCCAGATGCGACTGGAACTGGACTCCATCTTCGGAGATATTCCTTGACGCCCCCAGACTAAATACCTGGTAGCCTCCGCTGTCTGTGAGGATGGGACCATCCCATCCCATAAAACGATGTAGTCCGCCCAGATCCCGAATTACCTCTACGCCGGGGCGCAGATAGAGATGATAGGTATTGGCTAAAATCATCTGACTGCCGATCTCCTCGAGGTCTCTAGGCGAAAGGGACTTGACGCTCCCCTGGGTCCCGACCGACATAAATGCGGGGGTCTCAACGACTCCATGAGTCGTTACCAGGCGACCCAGGCGCGCCCCAGTCGTCAAGTCTTTCTTGAGTACGGTGAAGTTGAAATCCATCTCTCGTAATTTTAGATTTTTGATTTTGGATTTTAAATTTAAGCAGAAATTTCCATCCCAATATCCACAGCGTTAATAAATTAAAGACAAGCTTGTGATCTACAATATAAGATTTTCCATTTTAGATCTAATCTAAAATCCCCAATCCAAAATCAGCAATCCTCTAAAATCCCCCATCCAACATCCAAAATGTCACAGGACCAACATTGCGTCCCCATAGCTGTAAAATCTGTAGCGCAGGCGGACCGCCTCTCGATAAGCCCGTCGAACCAGATCCAGACCGGCAAATGCAGCAACTAAAATAAGCGGGGTAGACCCGGGTAAATGGAAATTGGTGATCAATCCATTAATGACGCGGAAGGCGTATCCCGGACGGATGAAAAGGCGAGTGATTCCATGATCCGCCTCTACTCTTCCTTTCCGTTGTACGATTCCTTCTAGTGTACGAGTAGTAGTGGAGCCCACAGCGATCACCCTTCTCCCGCCACTTTTTGCCCGATCAATCTCAGCCGCAGCGGATTCACCAAGGATATAGCGCTCACCCTCCATTCGGTGACGCTCCACTGTCTCCACCCGAACCGGCCGAAAGGTGGCGGGACCAACATGCAAGGTCAAAACCACGTTGTCCACACCCCTCTCCTTCATCTCCTCGAGGAGATCTTCAGTAAAATGAAATCCAGCGGTTGGTGCAGCAACCGATCCCGGGCTCGATGCATAGACGGTTTGATAGCGCTCCCGATCGAGCGATGCCGGATCTCGGTTGCGCATAATATAAGGGGGAAGAGGAGGCTCGCCAACTTTTGATAGCACCTCCATAAAACCCCCTTGGTGGTGGAATCTAAGACCATAGCGGCCCCGTCCCATGACCCCAATCACTTCGGCATTGACCCCTTCAGGAAAAAAAAACCGGTTTCCCACGCGTGGCCTCTTGGCCGCTTCGACAAGTGCGATCCAGCAATCGCTCCCCTCCGGGAATGCCTCTAGGAGAAGGACCTCTACCCTGCCCCCGCTTTCCTTTTTCCCTCGAAGACGCACCGGGAGGACCTTAGAATCATTGATGACCAGGAGATCGCCAGGCGCCAAGAAATTGCCGAGGGAAGCAAATTCGCTGTGAGAAATTTTCCCTGTCTTCCTTTCTATCACCATCAGACGCGCCTTTGCACGGTCTTCACTTGGATAAGGTGCAATCAACGATTGGGGCAGCTCATACATGAATTCTTTTAGCTCCATAGTGCGCTCGACAGATTTTCGCTCTTGCAGAAAGACGTACGGTCAAAGGTGATAGAGTGAGGATTAACCTCAGTCAGCAGGAGATAAGAAGAAACTGATAAGGGACGAACCGTCGGTCTTGGCCACTCCTCTTAAGTCCCTGAGGTCTCCGTCTTTTTGAGAAATGGAGTCAGCAAGTCGATCGGGATTGGAAATATCGTCGTAGAGTTTTTCTCCGAGGCCACCTCCACAAGGCTCTGTAGAAAACGGAGTTGCAGGGCCATGGGCTGTTTCCCAATGACCTCAGCCG
>JAZFYO010000145.1:0-2108 GCA_036443615.1 Binatia bacterium
GGTTGCGCGGGCTTCCAGAGTCGTGAGTGACGATGGCCTCCTTGGGATCCACGGTGTTCATGAACTCCCAGATGACCCGATAGGGGTTGATGGGCACTTCCCTGGAAGTGAGCCTAGGCATCCACTCGTTAAGCCACTCCCCCCTGAGCCTCTCTATTTCCCCCGCTACGGTGCCGTCGCCCTTGCGCGACTTAGTGCCGAGCGGGTCCTTCACTGCCTCAACGACTTGGGCTAGGATCAGCTTGGCGTCCCCCAGAAGAGGATAGTCCACGACGTAGTGCTTGTTGATCTCTTTCTCATCGTTGGTCGCCTGGATGATCACTTTCCCAGGCGGCAGTGCAGCAGAGACGATGCCGTAACGGGTCAAGCTGGTGCCGATACCAAAGATCACGTCGGCCTTCTGGAGAAACTCGAAGGTGGTCCGGGGCATACAACCGGCGCCGGTACCCAGGGCCAGGGGATGGTCTTCGGGAAAGCCGCTTTTCCCTTCCAGAGATGTCGTTACCGGCGCCTGGAGCAACTCGGCCAGCTCCACTAGCTCCGGCGTGGCCTCCGCATAGAGCACGCCCTGTCCCGCATAGATCACCGGATTCTTCGCCTGCACCAGAACTCGAGCGGCCTCTTCCACGTCCCGGGCGTTGGCCCCCGCACAGGTGCTCTTCACGGGTTTGTACTGCTGGGCCACGTCCCCGACCTCCTCGTTCACGACGTCATGGGGGATTTCCACCATGACCGGAGCGGGGCGCCCGAGCTTTAGAAGGCTGAAGGCCCGGCGCATGACTTCGGCCACTTGATCGGGAACTGTTATCTGTTCGATAGACTTGGTGATCGGTGCGTAACTGTGAGAGGTACTGAAGTAATGAAAGACCTGGGCGGTATTGCGGGGATAAGCGGTGGGTAGAACCAAGAGGGGGACGGAATCGGAGTAAGCCGTTGCAATTCCAGGAAAGGCATTTTCTGCTCCCGGTCCCTCCTGCATGGCAAAGACACCTATCCTCTTCCCGTTTTTGATACGACTGTAGCCGTCTGCAATGCCGGCCCCCACTCTCTCCTGGCGGCAGACGATGGGCCGAATGCCCACTGCAGCGACCGCATTGATGATGGGGGTTGTCGGATAGCAGGCCATGAACTCCACACTTTCCCGCTTCAAGATCTCCGCAATAGCATCAATAACTTTCATGAAACTCCTTCCACGAAAATAAGTCCCAATAGAAAACAACGACGTTCTACAACAAATGGATACCTACGAGAAGGGGTGTCAGGCCTCAGCAACGCACTCGATCTCCACCAGAAAGTCAGCCTGGAGTTTCGCTTCGATGGCCGTGCGGGCCGGGTAGTTACCCTCCTTAAAATAGGGCCTGTAGATTTCGTTCATGGCTGGCACATCCGACTCGCTGGCAAGAAAAATCGTGACCTTCGCGACCTTATCCATCGAGGAGCCCCCCGCCTCGAGCACCGCTTTGATGTTGTCCATGCACTGGCGCATCTGGGCCTGGAAATCGCCCTTGGCGACCTGCCGGTTGATATCAAAGGGGGGCATACCGCAAACGAAGATCAAATTGCCTACTTTGACGGCTTTCGAACCTGGCGCCTTCCCGCCTGCGAATACCTTGTCACTCGTAAGAATTTCCCTGGCCATAATTTTTTTCTCCTCCAGATCGATTTGCCGCGATTCTACCTCCAGTCTCTACTCATTACAACATATGTCTTTGTCCCGGAATTCACGAGGGGGCGTTTCCACAAGATGGATCTGTCCTTGCTGGCAACACCAATAGGGGTGGTAAGCTTGGCTCACCCCAGCACTTGGATCGTTGGAAGGGAAAAGGAGAATAATTGAAATTTGGACCTACACAAGACGGAGGCTTGACAACCTCCTTTTATGCGTAATATATGTTGGCTGCTTCAAGTTAGGTCTCTTTCATACGGATACCGATGTAACTATCCAGTAACAAGCCTTATGGTTTAAACACTGAACGGAAATGAGCTTATAGGTCGATAAGCCTATCTCCGGAAGAGGTCTAGATGAAGGAGCGCAATGCCTTGCTGACGTGCAATGCTTAAATTAGAATGGGTACGGCTAAGGAGGTGCAATATGTTTTATGCGATAA
>JAZFYO010000146.1:0-4809 GCA_036443615.1 Binatia bacterium
CTCTTTTAAATACTTTCCCACCAGGTGGGCCGTGAACTCCGCCGCCGCTTCGAAGTCCATTGGGGAGCCGGCCTGAAGGGAAACGGCGATGGAGGGGATTCCCTTAAAGGCCGCCTCACGGGCTGCACCTACCGTGCCCGAGTAATAAGTCACCAGGCCCAGGTTTGCACCGTGGTTGCTTCCCGAAACTACAATATCCGGCGTTTCGGACAGTAGATTCTCCAGTGCCAAACTGACGCAAGTGGCTGGACGGGCGGTGATGCTATGCCAAACAGAACCCCCGTCATCCGTCCAGGTCGTCACAAGAATGGGATTGCCTCCCGTGGTCAAACCATGGCCGGCAGCGCTCTGATTTGTGGCGGGGGCTGCTACGGTGACGTGGCCCACTCGACGGAGGGCCTTGTGCATGGCCACCAGACCCGGAGCCTCGATCCCATCGTCATTGGTGAGGAGAATACGGGGCGGGTTCTGAGATAGACCGCAGATAAAGAAAGGTAGTGTGACCAGAACGAAGAGCAGTTTTCTCATGCGATCACCTCCGAGCTATACTAAGTGCCTCGCTCCATAAATACAATGTGGAAGTTTACCTCCACCAGTTGAATCAGGAGGTGCTGACCTGGCTGGAAAGAGGTGGCGAGGCCTTTTTCTCTAACGCAATGATGGACGGCAGATTTGCTCTGCGAGTGTGTATCGTCAACTTTCGCACCTGGCTGGAGGATATCGAAGCCCTACCTGAAATCGTGACGCGGCTCGGCCGGCAAGTGGATGCCGCTCTCAGGCCGGATGTCGGGGGACATCCCTAAAATGTAACAGAAGAGGAAGTTTGCCTCAAAGGCGGAGTAGGCGTGCAGCTGTGAGATCCCAGGCCAATAGGGAAGTTGTGAAAAGACCGTGGGAGGTTTTGGACCAGGAGATCTTTCCCTATCTCACTGTTGAGAGATTGTTTGCGGATCTTCGAGCGCTAAGATCCTACGGCCGATTTTGGCATGCTTCCTGCCCCATTCACGAAGACCATCAAGGTGCCTTCTCGATCGATCCTCAAAGACTGGAATGGAGTTGTTCTCTGGGGTGCGGTGGAGGTGGCCCGGTCCAGTACCTGCAGAAGGTCCGCGGACTATCCTGGATGGCTGCTGCGCGAGAACTGGCCCTTCTGGCCGGAGTGGATCCCGCCGTCTTGGATCCCTGGCAAGGCCATTGGACCGAAGAAGACTTTCTCCTGCACGAGAAGTTGGAACGCCGCTCCAGCCTGCTGGGATTGTTTATGATCTATACCCAGTCGTTCTTTCGGTCACAGGCCGGTCAGACAGTCCGCCGTTATCTGGTCAACCGACAAGGTTTTCCCGAGGACAAGCTCGATGAGCTGGATCTTGGGCTGTACACCGCTCCGGAAGACGTGTGGCACTGCCTCAAGAAGACGGGCCGTGATCTAGAGGAGGTCCGTTCCTGGGGTTTGTTTGAGTCAAAATGGAGCGGTCGCGTCATCGGGTGCTGGAAAGACGTTCATGGCAGATGCGTGAATATCTGGGGTTGGCAGCCCAAGGAAACATCCACCGGGCAGACCGGATTGGAGGGATGTACCCTTTTCCAACAAGGTGATGCTTTAGCCGGGAAGAGTGTCCCTTTCAATCTAGACGTTGCTGCTCGCTTGGACAAGACTGATTTGCTGTTGTTGGAGGGCCCGATCAAAGCCCTTTTGACCCACTCCTTAGGTCTTGAAGACCCCTTTCCCGTGGCTGCAGGAGGAGACCTGAATAGCCAGCAAATTGAGGCGATGCAGGATCACCTCCGCTTTGGGGGCAAGCTGACTCTCTGCTGGGATTATGATCCGGATACCCAGGGAAGTAAAAAGGACAGAGCCTTCACCACCCTGCAACGATTGAAGAAGGCGAACTTTCCCGTTTACGTCGTGGATCCGACCTTGATGGCAGATCCGAGTAAGCCCAGGGAAGAGGTTACCGTCAACGACTTTATTCGAAGACAGGGAGGAGGCGAACAGGGACTGCAAGCTTTACAAGAGCTTTTGGAGAAGCCGGAAAAGTACGAAGCTCAAATTATTGTCCAGGAGGCAGATTCGGAACACCAGAGTTGGAATTGGCCAGGGGTCTTTGACGTTTTTCACAGCCTCTCCTCCCGAAAGTCGAGAGTCGGCACAAAAGGAGCGGGAGACGAGATCGTCTTCGACAACCTTCCCGTATTGGAACCCTTCTTCAGGGCAGCTGAAGAGCTGGGACGTCGTGTCGCCAAGGGATTCTTAAGAGGGCTCCCTAGGGGTTTAGCCAATGGATTTTCGGCCGAGACCCTCACCACACTGCAACTGACCTCTCATTCCAACGGAGAATGGTCCGGTCTCCCGGCTCCGATTTCGATTCCACCCACTTTCTCGGTGGATCGCCTGGAGCAGGAAACGCGTGTGGCTCCACTGGTCCAACTTTCGGGTTGGCAAGCCGTGGATCGTCTCGAGGTGCGTTTCAACCCGGGAGAATTGGCCGTTTTGGGGGGGCGGACAGGTCATGGGAAAACCTCGATGCTCCTGGGCCTACTTCTGCAGTGGCTTGACCAAGCCAGTGAAGAGGGGACGGACAAGCTTTTTCTCTTCTATTCTGTGGAGGAACCGGAAGTCCGCATCTATCACCGCCTTCTCAGTCTGTTAACGGCCAGAGATGGGAAGGGTTGGACCATTCATCAAGTCGAGGACTATCTCAAAGAGAAAGAGGATCGGCCCGTTGAACATGGGTCGCTTGATCCGGAAACCTTGGAAGCTGCTGAAAAACGCCTCTGCCGTTGGGAAAAGTGTCTTCAGATTCTGTATCAGCCGACCTGGACGATTACAGAGCTGGATGCCTATGCTCGGAATCTGGCCGAGGACCGTACGATGGGGGCAATCCTGGTCGATCATTTACAGCGCATTCCGCCCCCAAGAGGAACGCGTGGCCGTCGGGATGTTGAGATTTCCACCGTCGCTCGTCGCCTGAAGACTTTGGCGGTTGACTTGTCCTGCCCTCTCATCACAACCGCTCAAATTAGTCGACAGGCTGTTCAGCGAGTCCGTAAAATCCCTCGAGACAAACCGCTTGGGGATGCCCATGTGCTGGGGGCCATCAAAATGCGTCGTCCGCAGCTCCAGCACCTGAGAGAAGGCGGCATTGAGCAAGAGGCGGACCTGGTACTGGGATTGCTGAATTATGCTGCCGACTACCAGGCTGAGGTGGGAGAAGCAGGCCCCATCACCAGCACGACACCTTTCGAAGTGGGAACGCTCAAGAACCGGTATGGGCCTGTGGGCTCCTGGGCTTCGCTGGTGTTCGAAGGGCGATTTGGCTTTTTACAAGATCCCAATGGGGCAGCCTCGAAGTAGGAGTTGCTCCCCAAAAAGGTGCTTATATTGTTATGACGGCTTGTTCCATTTGTAGACTTGAGTCACTATAGTAGAAAATCCCAGGCATCATTATGAGTGAAGAAGAGAAAAGGACAGCAACTCGGCTTGAGGTACCCTTCGCAGGAATCATGACCTTTGAGACTAAAGGACAAGGACTAAAAGTCATTGAGGTGGTGGCTAAAGAGGCCAGCGAAGATGGTGCTTATCTATGGGTGGATGCTCCTCCAGTCTGGCCTGACGTGGGTGACAAGATAGGACTTAACTTGCGCTGTACCTCTGAACGCAAGAGGATGAGAATCTCATTGGAAGCGACGGGTACGGTCTTACGGGTGGATAAGCCCGAAAACGAGAGACAGGGACTTGCCGTCGAGTTTGAGGAAATCTCTGATTCGTGATCTGGCTTGCCCCAAGTAGTTTCGCCCTCCAGGATCGCGGGCCCGATGCTGCGAGCAGGATTCAAGGAGGAAGCCCCCAAAGGAGTAAAAAGGGAGACATGTAAAAAAGCGGGCCATGACCAGTGCCATGGCCCGCTTTTTTTTGTTCGTCTGGGCCCGGTCGTCCTTTTATTTGGGCATGAATACGCGAACGTAGGGCGAATGTCCGGCCTCGTGGCGCGTGCCTCCGTGTCCCGATGGACCTTCACCCAGGAACTCGGAGAACCAGGCCTCGTGCTCGATCTCTTCGTGCAGAATGGCCAGCGACAACGCATAGGTGCGGTGATCCTTACCTGCTGTCAAGTTGCAGATCGCGGTGTAGCCCTTGACTGCACAGCGCTCAGCATTGACCAGCACCTTGAGCATGGCCTGAATATCGGTTGGATTGTCAGGCAGGTAGGCCGGTGGGCAAGCCGAGATGTCGTGGAAGTCGTTCATGTTGCGAGGTAGCGCTCCGCCCAACTCGTAGATGCGTGGGACCAGGGCTTCGAAATGGTTGCGATCCTCGATGCGGGCATCCTCGGTAATGGCCTTGAGTCCTTCTCCGTCCAGGCCAATCAGATTGACGCGCATGATGGTGTAGTAGTAATAGGTGGTCAGTTCAGCCGAGGCATTCTTGACCATCATGTCCTCGAGTTTGTCGACGTCAACACCTGCTTTCTCGACCATTTCTCTTGCTATTTTTGCCATGACACATTTTCCTTTCTGAATAATGATGGGTTTGAATTGTGGGCCAACCTTGGCCCTGGCTTGATTCTGTCGAAGAACCTAAATGTTGCCCTCCTTTCTATTCCGACTCTTTTAAGATCGTTGTTCTTATTCGATAGTCATTCGCTACAGATAACCAAACAAACTAGCCGGGATTATGCATAGGTTCTTGTCACGAAGCGACGAAAGCGATGACCTGACAAGGCGCGTGACCCGCCAGCGGGTGCCCCGAGGCCCCCGCTAACGTACTGTATGGTACGTCAGAACCTCGCTTCATAGATAGGGTCTATT
>JAZFYO010000147.1:0-2118 GCA_036443615.1 Binatia bacterium
AGCTCCACGTGACCCTCTTCGCATAGGTACCAGATATCATAGAGGTCGCGAGGCTCATTCCTAGCCCGGTCGGTAACGGCAAGAACCTTCTCTGCAGCAATTTCTTTGAGTGAATATACCCTGACGACGGCACTTTCAGGAATATCCTCGTATTCAACATAACCCCGGAGCATGGGCCGTTCTTCAACGGGGGAGACTACCTCTTCCCTGATAGTGATGTCCGCTTTGACTTCTCTCCCTCCGGGAGAACCTGGCAGAGGGCCCTCATAGGCGAAGTAAAAGGTATAGCTGTTGGCATGGACACGCCGGTCTGCACGAGCATATCGGAGCACCACGCCAGAAGGTCTATGGGCCTCTGCAAATGCAGATTCGAGCTCCTTTTGGATAGTCTCAAAGGGCACCTCGTCACTTAGGGTAAAATCCAGGTCCTCGGAGAATCGGTAATCTGCAAAGTAACACTTTTTAAGTGCGGTCCCTCCTTTGAACAACAGCCGCTTTCGAAGCGGGCTTTGCGAGAGACCCACCAGAAACCATGACAAGCAGTAATCCCTTTCGAGACCGCCCTCAGGGATCCTTCGGCCACCTTCTTTCGCCAAGCGATTCGAAAGCCGGGAAAGATTGCGTTGCGGTATCAAGGATCACGTCCTAATTACTGAGCGAAGCTCTTCCGGCTCAACGTTCAGGTGCAGGCGCCATCGGTGGAGATACTTTCCTTGTTTAGGTAGCACGGGATCGAGAGGAACATAGGTGCCCGTGAGGTGATCTCTTAGGGCCTCCATGGTTTTGCTCGTTCCGATCTCGTACAGTTCCAAGAGGAACCCAAGCCGCCTGATGACAGCTCCATTGCCTAGGCGAATCACGTAGGCTACGAGTCGTTCTGGATTGACTCTCTCTTGCTGCATCCACAGTCCCTTAGCCACTTCTGTTATCCCACCACAGTATTCGGGTTGCCTCAGTCCATCAATAATGGTGCGGTCCAGGTCGCTCACCTGAACCTTTTCCTGCTTTGTCACCCAGTGTTCCTCAATTCCGAAAAGATGCTTACTCTGCCCGCGGACAAAGCGAAACTCCGTCCCCATGATTGAGCGGGATCGCAGAGGCTTAACCGCAGTCACATAAACCACAAGTTGTGGCTGCGTAACTATCTGGTGAGCCTCCATGGCGGTACCGTGGGATAGATAGTAGTCTTTTCCCCCGGCCAGGGCTTTTGCCACAAGCCAGGGATGTCCCATATACTCCGTTTCCTTCCCCAGTTCGAAGGGCACGAGAATAAAAAGCCCTGGTTTGAGCCGGGTGACCAGACCTCTTTCCACAAGCGAGCGTACAAAACTACGGGCTGAGGCGTCGGCCAAGCCGGTAATTTTCTTCACATCCTTAAGGCCGAACAGGACTTGGCTTCGCTCATGGAGAGTTGTCAGGAGCGAAGCGGCCAGGGGACCGAGTGTTTTAGGGCCCTTTCTATGGTTTTTCAGCATTTCGTGCAATCCCAATGCATATGTTACTCACAAAATATAAGTATTTCAAGCTTAATTTATATTCTAAATACATAATGTGCGGAATTGATGCACGCACAACAGACAAAATATAAAACCAAAGGATTCGCTCCCTACCCTTCCATGTCATTTTGGAAACAACGAAGCGTAGGACTTACGCGCTAGCCATTCTTTTAACCTACAGATTCGGAGTTTGTAGCAGAGGGGATAGAAGACGGGCGAGGGGAGGAGTTCCACAAGTCGGAGCTAAAGGCCGAGAGACCGGCGAAGATGTCGGTCGATCGCCTCTAAGTCGAGCTTTGGAATAGCACCAAGTTTCCGATCAATCATTGTCCGCTTGATAGTCCTTAAGATCCCGGTCACCAGGGAAGGAAATAGCAATCCGGCCCCCCTCCAGTTGTCGATCAAATGATCGCCAAAGAGACGCCGTCTGACGTTGCTTGTAATGGCCGACACGACCACTTCCTCCCGTGCACGGCTGTATGCAGCGGAGCTGATAACAACAGCGGGGCGGAGCTTCCTCCCGGATTCGTCCGAAAAGACGAAGCCGACCAATACAACATCGCCTCGGTTACAGGCGATCATACTCTGAGTCTTTCCGATTGTCCCACAGCTCCGCTAGTAC
>JAZFYO010000148.1:0-15029 GCA_036443615.1 Binatia bacterium
TGAACTTTTTGACCCTGCTGTTGTGAGTGAGGATGTGAGATCCATCTACCGGATGGGCTTTTTTGACGACGTTAAGGCGGAACTCTCTCCGGATGGAGTGCTCACCTATGTTTTAAATGAGAGGCCTTACGTAAGAGAGGTTGAAATTCAGGGAAATAAGGAAATGAGCAGAGAAAAAATTGAGGGAGCTTTAGGGATTAGGCCCCGAACGATTCTTGACCGGAATAAGGTGATGGAAGGCGTCGAGAGGGTAAAGAAACTGTACACCGAGCAGGGATATGTGCGGGCCCAAGTGAACTATGCCGTCTCAGGAGGTGAGAACAACCAGGCCAAGGTAATTTTGGATATCATTGAAGGAAAGCGCCTTCTGATTAAAAAAGTCTCCTTTGAGGGGAACCGCACCTTTACGGACAGTGATCTGAAGGGGCTGATGGCCACCAAGGAGAAATCGTTTCTATCGTTTATGAATAAGGATGGGGTTTTGGATAAGGACATCTTGACCAATGATATAGCAATTCTGTCTTCCTATTATTACGACAACGGCTATATTAAGCACAAAATTGATGAACCCGTGATTCTGAGCAGAAAGAAAGGACTTGAGGTTATAATCCGTATCGACGAGGGAGACCAATACCGGGTGGGGAAAGTGGAGATCGGGGGAGACTTGTTGGAGAAGCCGGAACGTCTTCTAAAAATGGTAACGTTAACATCGGGTCAGATCTTTAGGGGAAGACGCCTGAGGGAGGACATTTCAACTCTCGCTGAACAGTATGCTGATCGAGGGTATGCCTTTGCCAAAGTCGAGCCCGTTACTAAAATTGACACCAAGCAAAAGATCGTCGATATCGCTCTAATGATTAATCGTGGTTCGCCTGTTCATTTTAACCGAATCACAATCGCAGGTAATACCAAAACCAGAGATAAGGTGATTCGGAGAGAGATGCTAATGGCTGAGCAGGAGCTCTTCTCCGGCAGCAAGATCAAAGAAAGCCGTAATGCCCTTCAGCGCACGGGTTATTTCCAAGACGTCCAGTTAACAACTAAAAAATCGGACAGGCCTGACGCCGTGGACCTCCATGTGGATATCAAAGAAGGCCCCACTGGCACTTTCGGTATCGGTGCCGGCTTCAGTACTGGAGATCAAATTTTCGTCAATCTCAATATTACTGAGCAAAACCTGTTCGGAAAAGGCCAGAGGCTTAATGCAAAATTTGATCTTGGTACCGTCCGGCAGGACTTTATTCTGGGCTTCACGGAACCCTATGCTTTTGACACCCCTGTAAGCCTCGGTCTCGACGTCTTTAATTCTCGCCGTGATAACACCGAATATGTTTCCCGGACTACGGGCTTCGGCTTTCGTGTAGGGTACCCTCTGAGATATCTAGTTAAAGATGATCCTACCTATGAACAAACTGAAGGGACTCCATTTTGGGATTTAGCACACACGCGCGTAGCCTTTGCCCATCAGTATAGCCGCGACAAAATTTTCGACGTAGAGGATGACGCCTCCGTTGCCATCAAAAGTGAGGAAGGGACCTCTTCCACAAACAGTATAACCCCGAGCGTGTACTATGATGACCGCAATCATTTCTTCAATCCCTCGGAGGGGTCTCGTTCTATGTTTTCTCTACAGTTCGCCGGGCCTGGTGGCGACAACTATTTTATCAAGCTTGACAGCAAGAGTCGGTGGTACTACCCCGTTTTCAAGGATACGAGATGGGGGAAGGACTTTACACTGGTCATGGGAAGTGAGCTGGGATATGGAGTGGCCCTTAAAGAAAGACCCAACGGGGAAGAAAACCTACCCCTTGCGAGGAGATACTTTCCCGGCGGGATCAATTCCGTCAGGGGGTACGCCGATCGTAGCTTGGGTCCTCGTGATCCTGTAACGAACGATAATTTAGGCGGTGATAAGCAGGTGATTATACAAACCGAGCTACGCTATCCCTTGATGAAAAAGTACAATGTTATTGGGGTAGCCTTTTTCGATCAAGGGCAGGCCTTCGCTGATACGGAGACCATTAATCCCGCAGACTTCAGGAGAGCTGCCGGGATTGGGGCCCGTTGGTTATCCCCATTTGGTCCTCTGTCTGTTTCGCTCGGCTTTGCTCTCAATGCCGAGCCGGAAGATGAAACCTCGGTGTTAGGCTTTTCCTTTGGCGGTCAAAATTTCTAAGCTAAGAAATCTCTCCAATTTACTCTAGAGCGATTGGGGGTTCCATTGAAAAAAGTGTTAGCGGTCTTTCTCTTTTTGCTTCTTGCCGTGCCCGTGTGGGGTCAGCAAAAAATTAAAATCGGCTTTGTTGATCTTCAGAAGGCGATTAGGGATTCACAAGCCGGAAAGAACGCAAGAAAGCAATTTCAAGCTGAGGTTAAGAGGATCGAGGGAGATCTCTTTAAGGAGAAGCAGAATCTGGAGCGGTTAAGGAGCGATATAGAAAAGAAGGGTCTTCTTCTCAAGAGTGTTGAGAGACGAAATATGGAGAAGGAATTCCAGAAGCGGGCTCGCGATTATAATCGTGTGATGAATGATTCCCGAGAGGAGTTACGCCAGAAGGAAGCCGAGGTGACGAGTAATATTCTTAAAGACCTTGAAAAGGTAGTGACTACGATAGGAAAGCAAGACAAATTCACGCTCATCCTTGAGCGTAGCCAGGTGCTTTACACGGATCAGGGTGTTGATATTACCGATAAGGTCATAGAAATCTACGATCGTCGTGGCGATAAGAAGGGGTCCAAATCCAAGTAAAGGTGGCACGGAGAACGCTCTCAGAACTGGGTCGTCTTGTCGGTGGCAGGGTAGTCGGGGATGAAGGAGTAGAGATTGGGAGAGTAGCATCGATTGAGGAAGCAGGCCCTGGGGATATCACTTTTCTCACACACCCGCGCTATCGCCCGTTTCTTGCGAGCAGCAAGGCCAGTGCGGTTATCGTTGGGAACGATGTAGATATTCAGCCCTCTCTCAAGAAGAATTATCTTCAGGTTGCCCATCCTTATCTAGCCTTCGCTAAAATTCTACAGATCTATACGCCTCATCAGAAATACGACGGTCAAATCAGTCCGAGTGCCACTGTTGATCCTACGGCGATTCTCGGCGATCATGTTACCGTTTTTCCTCATGTGTACTTGGGACGAGGCGTAAGGGTGGGGCAGCGGACGGTTCTTTTTCCGGGTGTATATTTGGGAGAGGGGGTTGAGGTGGGTGAGGATTGCATATTATACCCGCAGGTTACGGTTCGAGAGAGGTGCCGTATTGGCGATCGGGTAGTGCTTCATCCAGGAGTGGTCATTGGCAGTGACGGATTCGGTTATGCGGGTGAAGGTAAAGAGCGGATTAAGATACCTCAGGTAGGGATCGTAGAAATAGAAGATGATGTGGAGATTGGATCGAATACGACAGTGGATAGGGCGACGCTAGGACGAACCATTATCCGGCGAGGCGTAAAAATTGATAACTTGGTGCAGATTGCGCACAACGTGGTCGTGGGAGAGGATTCCGTCATCGTCGCGCAGGCGGGGATCGCAGGGAGCACTCAAATTGGCAAGGAGGTGATTCTTGCGGGTCAGGCCGGAGTTCTGAATCACCTTAAGATCGGCGATCGAGCCAGGATCGGGCCTCAGTCTGGGGTTCCACATTCCGTGGCGCCAGGGGCGTTGCTTTCCAGTGGAATCGCAGCCGCTCCTCACCGGGAGTGGCTAAAGGTTATGACTATGCTTCCTCGCCTTCCAAGGCTTTGGAGTACCGTACGTGCCCTGGAGCGCAAGGTTGCTGCGTTAGCCCGGAGAGCGGAAAGGGGTAAAAATAAATGATGGACGTTAAAGCTATTCTTGAATGCATCCCCCACCGTTATCCTTTCCTCCTTGTGGATCGGATCCTGGAATTAGAGGCAGGAAAGCGGATTGTGGGCATCAAGAACCTTACCTTTAACGAAATTTTTTTCCAGGGTCATTTTCCAGCCCGCCCGGTTATGCCTGGAGTATTGATTTGTGAAGCTATGGCTCAGGTCGGGGCGATCCTCGCCCAATGTTCGGGAACTGAAACTGAAGAGGGAAAGGTATTCATGCTCACGGGGCTGGATCGAGTCAAGTTCAAGCATGCCGTGGAGCCGGGAGATCAGCTGCGTCTGGAGTTAACCATAGTTAAACGGCGAGGGACCTTCTGGATTATGTGGGGAGAGGCGACGGTCGATGGGAGATTGGCTGCCCAAGGAGAGATAAGGGCGATCAAGGCTCCTCTTGTCTGACCTAAGATTTGAGACCAGGTGGAAATGTCTAAGATCCATGCCACAGCCTTGGTGAACCCCCGTGCAGAACTAGATTTGGATGTCGAAGTCGGTCCCTATTCCATCATCGGTCCAAAGGTAAAGATCGGTAAAGGGACACGTATCAAGTCCCATGTGGTTGTAGAGGGTAACACCACAATAGGTGAAGGAAACCTTTTCTTTCAATTTGCTACGATAGGTTCCATTCCCCAAGATCTCAAGTACAAAGGTGAGGACAGCCAGCTCATCATAGGTTCCTATAACGTTATTAGGGAGTATGCATCTCTCAATCCTGGAACCACCGGGGGAGGAATGTTTACGCGAGTTGGAGATCGCAATTTGTTGATGATGTACTGTCATATTGCCCATGACTGTACCATCGGCGATCATAGCGTGATAGCCAACGGGGCCACGCTGGGCGGGCACGTGATCATTGAGGACTATGTCATTGCGGGCGGGTTGGTGGGGATTCACCAGTTTGTTAAGGTTGGGACTGATGCAATTCTTGGTGCAGGCTCGATGGTCTCTAAAGACATTCCCCCTTTTTGTAACGCCACGGGCGACAGGGTAAGGCTTAGAGGACTGAACCTTGAGGGGCTAAGACGCAGAGGGTTTACCAGAGACCAGATCGATGCTCTGAAAAAGGCCTACCATATCATTTTCCAATCAGGGTTGAGAACGAAAGAGGCCCTGCGAAAGGCCAGGGAAGAAATCCAGCAGACCCAAGAGGTAAAACACATGATTCGTTTCATAGAGTCCTCTAAGAGGGGTGTGTGCCGGTAATTTTAACCGTCAGCGATCAACATTCAGCCTCTTTTTTTCGATGCTGAATGCTAACGGCTCAGAGCTGATAGTTTTTTTATGAGACGGCTGGGGATTATCGCGGGAAATGGAAAATTCCCGCTGATTTTTGCCGAACAGGCAAAGCTGGAGGGGATTTCCGTGGTGGCGGTTGCTCATCGGGGAGAAACCCCCGCCAGGATCGAAGGTCTGGTGGATGCAGTAACCTGGGTCCGCGTGGGTGAGTTGGGGAAGATCATTCGTACGTTTCATCAGGCTGGGATTGAAGAGGCGGTTCTAGTGGGTGGAATACGAAAGGCTAAGCTCTTTTCTAACTTCAGGCCAGACCTCAGGGGTGCCGCTTTCTTGGCGCGGACGAGGAGTAGAGAAGATGATCAGCTTCTCAGGGGTGTGGTTAGAGAGCTCGAGGGGGAAGGCATCCGAGTCTTGGAGTCCACTCTCTTTTTATCTCGAATTATTCCCTCGGAGGGAGTCCTGACTCGACGTCAACCCACATCCGAACAGTGGGAGGATGTGCGTCTAGGAGTTAAGGTGGCCAAGGTTATAGGGGAATTGGGCATCGGGCAAGGTGTCGTTGTGAGGGATCGAGTGGTTTTGGCTATCGAGGCGATAGAGGGAACGGACGCGGCCATTCGCAGAGGCGGAGGATTAGCAAAAAAGGGGATCGTTGTGGTTAAGGTCAGTAAACCCCAGCAAGACCTTCGCTTTGATGTGCCCGCGGTCGGGCTGGATACCATACGGGTCCTGAATGAGGTGGGAGGGGCGGTGTTGGCAATCGAGGCGGGTAAAACGATTCTCCTGGAAAAAGACGAATTACTCCAAGAGGCAAACCGGACGGGCATTTCCGTAGCCGCAGTGAGCTGTTAATTGGTCTATCATGTCGTCTGGTCTATCATGTCTATCTGGGCTCTTTGGTCAATTGGTCGTTTAGTCAAGACGAAATGACAAGATAGACAAGATAGACGAAATAGACAAAATGACGCGACAGGCGAAACAGACAAAATTGACAAAAGTGGATGAGACAAAAATTCGCGTTGGAGTGGTAGGGGTCGGACACGTCGGCCAATACCATGCAAATAAATATGCTGCCTCCAATAAGGCGAAACTGGTGGGGGTAGTGGATATTGATCAAAAACGAAGCACGGAAGTTGGGCAGAAGCTTGGCGTGGATTCTCTAACCGATTACCGCGGGCTATTCGGTCGAGTCCGTTGCGTGAGCATTGCTGTCCCGACGCGCTACCATTACGAAATAACCCGGGACTTTTTATCTGCAGGGATTGATGTTCTGGTGGAAAAGCCTGTCGCCGCCACCCTGGAGGAAGGGAGGAAGTTGGTGGCACTAGCAGGAGAAAAGCGGCTCTCACTACAGGTTGGCCATCTGGAGCGGTTCAATCCTGCAGTTCGTCGGGTAGAGGCGGTCATCCGGGAGCCTAAGTTCATTGAATGCCATCGCCTCGCCCCCTTTGTAGAGCGAGGGACTGATGTGGATGTAGTCTTGGATCTTATGATCCATGACATTGATGTCATTGCCAGTCTGGTCCGCTCGCCCGTCGATCGGGTGGATGCCGTGGGGGTCGCGATTTTAACGGACAAGCCGGATATTGCAAATGCTCGCATCCAGTTTTCCAATGGGTGTATTGCTAATGTCACATCGAGTCGAGTTTCCATGAAGCGCGAAAGGAAGATCCGGTTTTTTCAACCGGATGCCTATATCTCTCTGGATTATGACCTGAAACAGGCGCAGATCTACCGAATGTCGGACAAGTCAAAGGGGTGGGAGAGTATCCAGAGAGAGACGATTGAGATACAAGACGGAGATGCCTTGGCAGATGAGATTGAATCCTTCTTGGAGTCCGTTGAGACCCGTCGGCTCCCGATTGTGAGCGGAGAGGAAGGATTGAGGGCTCTAGAGATTGCCTCCATGATTAGTGAACGATTATGAAAGAGCGCCTTAAGAAAAACGGAGATGGCTCCGGCGGATGTTGATGAATGGAGCGGCCAAACAGGCGAAGCGGGTCATGCTTGTCGTTGGGGAGGCTTCAGGGGATCTCCACGGAGCTCATTTGGTCAAGTCCCTTCACCAGCTGGATCCGAACATTGAGATTTTTGGTGTGGCAGGAGAGTGCCTCAAGCAAGAGAGGGTCAGGGTCATATTCGATGTGGCTCGACTTACAGGGATGGGCCTCGCTGAGCTGGTGGGCAGTCTCAAAACCCTTTGGGGGGCCTATCGGCTTTTGAAAAGGGTTTTGAGAGAGGAAAAACCGAATCTCCTGATCTTGATTGATTTTCCGGAGTTTAACTTGCGTCTGGCCCGTCTAGCCAAAGAAATGCAGGTACCGGTGTTGTACTATATCAGCCCACAGGTATGGGCGTGGCGACGCCGCCGTATTCAAAAGATCGCCCGGCTGGTCGATCGGATGGCTGTGGTTTTTCCCTTTGAAGAACCGCTTTATGAGAGGGAAGGGGTTCAGGTAAGCTTCGTAGGCCATCCGTTGTTGGACATTGTTCGTCCTACCCAAACTCGCGAGGCAACTCTGATGCAGCAGGGCCTGGAGCTGTCCAGGCGAACCATCGCCCTCTTGCCGGGGAGTCGAAGACGCGAAATTGCCTACCACCTTCCCCTTATGCTGGAGGCCGCAGACCAGTTAAGCCGGCAGATGGAGGTGCAGTTTATACTGGTTCGGGCGAGCACCATCGAGCGCCGCAACCTAGAAGAGTTGCTTGCTAAGACGTCCGCAACGGTTTCTATCGCAGAGGGGAACACATACAATGTCCTGGACGCCTGCGATCTGGCATGGTCAGCTTCTGGAACGGCAACGCTGGAAACGGCTTTGATGTTGAGGCCTATGATAATTGTTTATCGCTTGGCCTGGCTGACCTATGTCCTGGCCCGGTTGCTGGTTAATGTGAAGCACATCGGAATGGTCAATATTATTGCCGGGGAAACGGTTGTGCCGGAGCTGATCCAGGCGGACATGACGGCTGAAAGGATCGTTATGGAGAGTCAAAAAGTATTCCAGGATTCAGAGCTGCGCCGGCGGATAGCAAAAAAATTGGCGGAGGTCCGGGAAAAACTTGGCTCCCCAGGGGCTGCGGGTCGGGTGGCGGACATTGCCCTTTCCATGATGGCGTAAGAGGGTGGTGATGAATAGAAGGAAACGAGGAGATTGATTTGACGATATATCAGCGTCTGCTTAAATACCTTAAGCCATATATTTGGCCATATTTCTCGCTGGCGATGGTCTGTATGATTGCATTCAGCGCCACGGGCGGAGCGATTCCGTTCCTCGTTCAGAGTATCTTTGACGATGTCTTTTCCCGAAAGGATGAAGCGGCCCTATTTTATCTCCCCCTCATTATCATAGGGGTCTTTGCCCTTCGCGGCCTCATGAATTTTGGCCAGAGCTACCTCACCAATTATGTCGGTCTGCGCGTCATTCAGGATATTCGAAATGCCCTCAATCAACATATGCAGTCCCTGTCCCTTTCTTTCTTCCAACGCCATCCAACAGGAACCCTCATCTCTCGGGTGAACAGTGACGTGTTTCTGGTGCGGTCGGCACTCACTGATTCAGCGGCCTCTTTGATGCGTGATACCACTTCCTTGCTGGCCTTGACGACAGTAGCTTTTCTTATGGATTGGGTCCTGGCGTCCATCGCCTTTTTTGTCTTTCCAGCCTCGGTTTTCCCCATCATGCGGCTGAGCAGAAAGATAAAGCGTTTCACTAAACGGGGACAAATCTCCACAGGAAATCTGGCCACCCTCTTGCAGGAGAGTATTCAGGGGAATCGGATTGTTAAGGCCTTTGGGATGGAGGGGTATGAGAACAAGAGATTTGGTGAAGAGAATCAGCGCCTATTCAAACAATCGATCAGGGCAAGTCGCATGAAGGCGGTGGTAGCCCCGTCGATGGAGTTGTTATCCTCATTGGCGATTGGGATGGTGGTATGGTACGGAGGATCAAGCGTAATTGGAGGGGGGCGCACCCAGGGGGAGTTTATGGCCTTCATGACGGCCATGTTCCTCATGTATCAACCATTCAAACAACTGACCCGAACCTATGCGGCCATCCAGCAAGGAAATGCGGGTGCCGAGAGGATCTTTGAGATCTTGGATGAAGAACCGGAGATCAGGGATCGGCCGGGCGCCAGGCCGGCGGCAGCGTTTTCAAGGGAGATTGAGTTTCGGGATGTGAGCTTCGGTTATGGGCAGGAACTGGTCCTGCGAAACATCAACCTTAAAATAAAGGCCGGTGAGATGGTGGCCTTGGTGGGTATGAGCGGTGTGGGAAAAAGTACCTTGGCGGATCTCATCACGCGTTTTTATGATGTGACCTCGGGAAAGATTGTACTTGATGGAGTTGACATCCGAGACGTGACCCTTGATTCGCTTCGTTCCCAAATCGGTATCGTTACCCAACACACGTTTCTCTTCAACGACACGATAAGGAACAATATTGCCTACGGAGATCCAAACAAGGATATGGATCAAATCGTGGCAGCGGCTAAAGCGGCCCATGCCCACGACTTCATCATGGCTATACCTCAGGGCTATGATTCCATCGTTGGTGAGATGGGTATGAAACTTTCGGGGGGACAGCGCCAGAGGTTGGCGATCGCCAGGGCATTGCTAAAGGATGCCCCAATCCTCATCCTGGATGAGGCGACCTCGTCATTGGATAACAAGTCCGAGAGACAGGTTCAGGGAGCGCTAGAGAACTTGATGGTCCAGCGGACCACCTTGGTGATTGCCCACCGACTCTCGACCATCCGCAAGGCAAACCGGATCGCAGTATTGGTCGATGGATCGATCGGAGAAGAGGGAACCCACGAAGAGCTTCTGGATCGTAAGATGACATATAGCAAGCTCTATTCTCTACAGTTTTTGGAGGAAGAGGGGGCATCGAGCGAAAAAACCTTGCACTGAGGGTTCATGGTCTATTTGATTTACAATTTTTTCCTTACCCTGTTTTTATTTGCTGGCCTGCCATTGTTTCCCCTGTTCGTCTGGTTTGGAGGAAGGTCATGGCAGGAGTTGATGGAGAGGATTGGTTTTTATCCTGAGGTCCTCAAAAAAACCTTTCGCGGGTGCCGACCTGTTTGGATTCATGCCGTTTCGGTAGGCGAGGTTCGATCTGCATCCTGTTTAATTTTACAAATCAAGGAGAGGTTCCCGGGTCGAAAGATCATTTTTTCCACTTTTACCCGTACGGGAAACAGGATCGCCCTGCAGATGGGTGCTGGTGTGGATGGCGTCATCTTTTTCCCTCTGGACCATCCTTGGATTGTCCGACGAGCATTAAGGCTTTTCCAGCCCTCACTTTTGATCTTTCTTGAGACCGAAATATGGCCCAACTTTTTACAGGCGGCGTATTCTCACGGGATTCCAACGCTGCTTTTGAGCGGTCGAATTTCTCCTCAGGCCTTTCGTCGCTACCTTATTTTCCGACGGTTTTTCTCCACTGCAGTAAAACGCTTTACCGCCCTGGGAATGCAGAACGAGGATTATGCGAGACGGATCATCGGCTTAGGAGTGGAGCCGACCAAGGTCAGTATTGTAGGTAATCTAAAACTGGCCGCTAGGGAAGGGGGAGGGGTTGATGAGGCCAATGGGAAGATGGATTTAAACTTTCCCGGCAAGGAAGGTAGGCGTTTCCTGGTTGCCGGCAGCACTCATCGGGGCGAGGAAGAGATCCTGCTGGATATTTTTCTGTTTCTAAAGTCGCGTTTTCCTGATCTGTTGATGGTTCTAGCCCCTAGGCATCCTCAGCGCTTTGCCGAAGTGGAGAGACTGCTGCAGAAGAGAAATGTGAGCTTCGTTAGGAGAAGCCAAATGAATGGGCTGAGGAATGCACTTCCTGATGTAATCTTTCTGGATACCCTTGGAGAGCTCCCCTCTGTCTATGGCCTTGCAGATGTGGCGTTTGTGGGCGGAAGTCTGGTGGACGCGGGAGGACATAACTTGATGGAACCGGCCCGTTGGCGCAAACCTATCTTGTTTGGACCTTACATGACAACCTTTGCGGAGATTGCCGAGGAGCTGAAAAGAAGAGGAGGCGCGATTGAGGTCAAGGGGAAAGAAGACCTCATGCGCGAAATATCCGGTCTACTGAGCGATCGTAGTAAGGGTTTAAAGATGGGAGAATTAGCGGCGCAGGCGGTGAAGGGAGATAAGGGAGTGGTCGAGCGAAGTATGAATCTGATAAGCCGTTTCATAGATCAAGGTTAGCCGAATGCTTCCAGCTACGGATGTCAGCATCGAAGATAGGTGGTTTGCTGATGGCTCAAGTTAGAGTGTAATGAATGAGCCGACTTCTTTGGTTCGGAGGGTCTGGGAGAGGAGGACCTTTCTGGGGAGGCTCCTTTGGCTTTTGCTCCTCCCTCTGTCTTTTGTTTTTTCCTTTGGAATTCGAGTTCGAAACCTCCTCTATTCGGTCGGGTTGATGCCGACCAAGGGGCTTCCCTGTGCTGTCGTCAGTGTAGGAAATCTGGTAGTGGGGGGCACCGGTAAAACTCCGATGACCCTATGGTTGGCACAGGAGCTGGGCAAACGGGGATACAGAGTAGCGATCCTGAGCCGCGGTTATAAGAGGACTGGAAAGAAGCCGCTTGTCCTGGAGCCCGGGACCGGCCACGCTGTTTCCTTCGCCCAAGATCAGGGTCCCTTGGATGCAGGGGATGAGCCGGTCATGATGGCCTCGGCCAATGGCCAACGGGTTGCAGTAGGGCGGAAGAGGTACCAGGTAGCAAATTTTTTGCTTGGCTACTCGGCTGTGGATGTATTCCTTTTGGACGATGGGTTCCAGCATCGACAGCTGAGGCGCGATCTGGACCTCTTGCTTCTGGGGCAGGATTGGAATGGATGGTTGATCCCTGCAGGGCCGTTTCGCGAACCTCGAAGTGCACTTACTCGGGCTCACCTTTATCTCATTACAGGGTCGAAGGATAAGTGGAAGTCTATCCTGGCCCGTGCTCGGAGGACGGTTAATCCTTTTTTTGGTTACGTTGAGCCCAAGGCTCTCCTGTCTAGAGAAGGAGACCAGTGGGCAGAGCTGCCTTTGGGCTTGCTGTCGCATGCCAAGGTTTTGGCTGTTTGCGCCATTGCCAATCCCTCCTCTTTCTATCGCATGATTCAGGAGTGGGAAGCGGAGATTGTGGACACAATCGAGTTCCCGGATCATTACCGGTACTCGATCAAGGATTGGCAAAAGATCAACCATACGGCCCGTCATGCGGACTATATCGTTACGACGGAGAAGGACATAGTGAAGCTAGTCGAATTCCCATTCGCCAAGCAAAAACTTCTCGCTTTGCGAGTTAGTATGGTTATCCAGAGCGGAGATTCTCTGGTAGGAGTCGTAGAAAGAACCATTCGTGAGAGAAGTGGAGGTCTCGGGGAGCGGAAAGGGACTTATGACTAAGCCCCCAGCGGTCTTTGTCGATCGGGACGGGACCTTGATTCGCGAGGTTGGTTACCTCTGTCGCATAGATCAGATTGACGTTCTTCCCGGAGTCCCCGAGGGTCTTCGGTTACTCCACCGCCATGGCCTCAGAGTAGCCATGGTTACAAACCAGTCAGCGGTGGCTCGGGGATTTATAACGGAGGAGGGCCTGTGCCAAATTCATCAGGAAATCGAGAGACGATTGGCAAGGGAAGACGCCTTTTTGGATGGGATTTATTACTGCCCACATCACCCCACCGAAGGGGCGGAGCCTTATCGAGTGGTCTGTCGGTGTCGTAAGCCGAATATTGGATTGGTCGAAAAGGCGTGCACGGATCTGGGGGTGATTGCTAATGGTTCCTATGTGATTGGGGATCAGCCGAGTGATATGGAATTGGCTGACCGAATTGGAGCCAAGGGAATTCTTATCGAACATCCGAAATCGGAAACGGAAGTGGATAGACCGCTGTCCCCTTCGATCGGTGTTCTATCAATCATGTCGGTGGAGAGGGATTTTCGAGCAGCCTCGCAATGCATCGTCCGGAATTTGTGTCTAGATGACGGGGAATAGGATCAGGGGGCAGGAGGCAGCAAGCAAAGGGCAAAGAGCAAAGAGCAGAGACCGGAGACCGCGGACCGCAGACCGGAGACTGAAGACTGCGAATAGCAAAGTAGCTTTCAGAAGTCATTCTTCCCATCATCGGTCATCCGTCATCCGCCCTGGGGTGTACAAGCTTTGCGCAGAGCGCTATGCGCCTGGCGCTGAGAGCAGTAGGCAAGAGGCAGCAGGCAGAATTCAGAATGAGGAGGGATAAAGATGACAATCAGTAAGGATTTATTGGATATATTAGCGTGTCCCAAGTGTAAAGGGGACATACATCTCAACGAGGCCGGTGACGGTCTCATCTGCGAGTCCTGTCAACTGATGTATCTCATTAAAGACGACATCCCGGTAATGCTGATCGATGAGGCAGTCAAATTGTAATGAGCCATCATCAGCGGTCAGTTATAATCCATTGAATCGCGGCTGAGGGCTGATGGCGGATATCGTATAAATCATGCGTCGCAGCATACAGTTTATGGACCGCGGCAGGGGAGAAAAGATCCTAGTGGTTCAGACCAGCTACCTCGGTGATATCGTCCTGACGACTCCGCTGTTGGACGAGATCAAGCGTCGATTTCCAGAGGCGGAGTTGTCTATCCTCTGCACCCCTCAGGCAAGGAGTTTCTTGGTCGCAAACGCGGACCTCCACGAGATTATCACTGATGACAAAAGAGGAGATGGACGCGGAATGAGGGGACTATGGCGGAAGGCCAAGGAATTGAGAAGTCGGGGTTTTACGTTGGCGCTCTCTCCCCACAAATCTTTGCGAAGCGCAGTTCTCCTTTTTCTTGCGCGAATTCCTCATCGAATCGGCTTTCGGCAGAGCGCCGGATGGTTCCTCTTTCATCATCGTGTGGATCGGGACGCAAGATGCCATGACGTTGAAAGAAACCTCTCTATTCTCAAAGCCTTCGGGGTAAATCCTGAGGAGTGTCGTCAGGACCTTCATATGGAGGTCGAGCCTGCGTCCCAAGAGGCCGTAGGGCGTATTTTTAACTCTCTTGGAATCGGCAGAAAAGAGGGCCGGATGTTCTTCGGCCTGAACCCCGGCTCGGTTTGGCCGACAAAAAGGTGGTCTGCCGAGGGATTTGCGGAGTTAATGGTTCAGTTGAAAAGGAGATATCCTTGTGAGATCCTTCTTTTCGGTGCTCCCGAGGATATCGAGATAGTAGATAGGATTCAGCGACTTTCCGGTAACCTCGGGGTAAGTTTAGTAGGAAGGATTGGTCTGCGAGAACTGGCCTGTGCCTTAAGCTGGTGTGATGTTTTTGTCACCAACGATAGCGGACCGATGCATATAGCCGTGGCCCGGGACATCCCTGTGGTAGCAATATTCTGTGCAACTACTTCGGCACTGGGTTTTTATCCTTATTCTTCCAATGCTGTGATTGTGGAGAAAGCCCTCTCTTGTCGGCCGTGTAGTTCTCACGGGGGACGCCGTTGCCCTCTGGGCACGGAGGACTGCATCCACTTGATCGGTGTTGAAGATGTCCTCCGCGGCGTTGAACGGCTTCTGAACGGCAAAGGCCAAGTCGGCTCTGCGCGCGAGCACCCCCATATTCCTGAATACATTACGCTTTAGCTATATCCCCATGCCGACATTAGGTGTTGTTGTGTTTACCGTACGGGGGATGAAGCATCTTTCCGACTGCTTGGATAGCGTTCGGTGGGCCAATGAGGTTACTGTGCGGAATTTGGAGGGAAATGCGGTGGAGGGTAGAAAGTCTTCCAGACAGATTGACACAGACTGGGTTCTTCATCTGTGGGGAGAGGAACGAGTGGAGGCAGACCTTACAGAAGAGTTGCACGTGATACGCGATGCCGAACTGAGAACGGAGCCGTCATCCTACTTGATCCCTATACGCACGCATGTTTTGGGTCGTTGGGTTAGGGGAAGCCTTTGGGATCCCGGACCAGCCC
>JAZFYO010000149.1:0-21704 GCA_036443615.1 Binatia bacterium
TGGATGAAATCGAGACCAGCGTAAGAAATGCCGGCGGAGAGATCGTCTCCCTGCTGAAAACCGGATCGGCCTTCTATTCTCCAGCGTCCGCCGCGATCCGGATGGTGGAATCCTATTTTTATGATAAAAAAGAGATCCTTCCGTGTGCCGCTTACCTCGAAGGGGAGTACGGGGTTCAAGGATATTATTTCTGTGTTCCGGTGATGATCGGAGCTGGCGGTGTGGAGAAAGTCATTGAGATCGACCTGACCTCCTCTGAGAAGAAGGCATTCGAAGTCTCCTTGAATCGTGTCAAGGATCTGGTCCAGACCATGGAACGCTCTCTCGCCGGAAAATAGTTCACAGTGAAAAATCAAAAGCGAACTGTTTTCGCCCCACCATTTACTTCCCATTCCGGTTCACCCCTATGAACGTTCACGAATTTCAGGCTAAAGAAATCCTTGCCCGATACGGTGTCCCTGTTCCCCGGGGACGTGTCGCATCGACGCCTGAGGAGGTGAGGGCTGCAGCATTTGATATTGGAGGTCCATGTGTGGTCAAGGCCCAGATCCACGCGGGGGGGCGGGGAAAGGCGGGGGGTATCAAGCCGGCCCAAACACCTGAGGAGGCAAAGGACCTCGCCCAAGAGCTCATCGGTAAGAATCTTATAACTCATCAGACAGGACCCGCCGGCAGAGTCGTAAAGCGAGTTCTGGTCGAACAGCAGTCCGACATCTCCCATGAATGGTACCTGGGCGTGGCGCTGGACACCTCAGCTTCCCGGCCCTCTGTGATGGCGTGCGCGGAAGGGGGAGTGGAAATTGAAGAGGTAGCAAGGCGCAACCCCGAAAAGATCATGAGGGAGGTGATCGATTCGGCAGATGGCATTCTCCCATTCCAGGGAAGAAGACTCGCCTACGGCCTCGGTCTCCCGCAGGATAAGGTAGCCCCGTTTCTCTCGCTGCTCCAGGGTTTGGTTCGAGCCTTTATAGACTGTGACTGCATGCTGGCGGAAATCAACCCGCTGGTGTTTACCAGAGAGGGGCAGCTTGTGGCCCTAGATGCAAAGATCAGCTTTGACAGCAATGCCCTCTTCCGCCACAAAGAGATTGCGGCCTTGAGAGATCTCGATGAGGAGGACCTGAGAGAAGTTGAGGCATCTAAATTTGGCCTGACCTACATTTCTCTGCAGGGGAACATCGGCTGTATGGTCAACGGGGCAGGACTGGCAATGGCTACGATGGACATCATTAAGCTCTGTGGCGGAGAACCGGCTAACTTTCTTGACGTCGGAGGTGGGGCGACCAAGGAGAAGGTAGGTCAGGCCTTCAGATTAATTCTCTCCGATCAACGTGTCCGGGGAGTTCTGGTGAACATCTTCGGCGGGATCATGCGATGTGATGTGATTGCCGAAGGGATAGTGGACGCCACGAAGGGGATGAAGGTTGCAGTACCCTTGGTGGTTCGACTCCAAGGCACCAATGTGGAACAGGGCAGAAAGTTGCTCTCCGAGTCAAACCTCTCCGTCACTCCTGCCGATACCATGGCCGAAGCCGCAGAGAAGATCGTAAAGTTGGTCAAACATGGATCAAAGGTGTAGCTGACGTCAGAATCCAGTATCCAGAAGCAAGAATTCAGAATTGAAGGGGCGAGAGGGAATTCTGGATACTGACTACTGAATTCTGCAAATAGAATGGCAATTCTGGTCAATAAAAATACCCGCGTTCTCACCCAGGGTATCACCGGTACGACAGGCCAATTCCATACCCGTACCTGCAAAGAATACGGAACCCAGATGGTGGCGGGTGTCACGCCGGGGAAAGCAGGCACTTCCTTTGAAGGGATTCCTGTCTTTAATACGGTCGCACGGGCGGTGGCGGCCACTGAGGCAAACGCCAGCGTGATCTATGTACCGCCTGCGGTTGCTGCGGATGCCATGATGGAGGCAGTTGACGCGGGGCTGGATCTGATTATCTGCATTACTGAGGGGATTCCGGTCATGGATATGGTTCGAGTCAAGAGGTTCCTCCAGGGCAAGGAGTCCCATCTCATTGGCCCCAACTGTCCTGGCATTATCACCCCCGGAGAGTGTAAGATTGGGATTATGCCGGGACATATCTATCGGCCCGGCCCTGTAGGAGTGGTTTCACGCAGCGGGACCTTAACCTATGAGGCGGTAGATCAGCTTACCCGCTTGGGATTGGGCCAATCGACGTGTCTCGGTATCGGTGGAGATCCGATACGTGGACTGGGATTCATCGAGATCTTAAAGCTGTTTAACGAGGATGAGGCGACGCGCGCCGTAGTGATGATCGGCGAGATTGGCGGGAGCGCTGAAGAGGAAGCGGCCGAGTGGATTAAAGCCAAAATGAGAAAGCCGGTTATTGGCTTTATCGTAGGTCAGACCGCCCCTACAGGTAAGCGAATGGGGCATGCAGGGGCAATCATTTCTGGGGGTAAAGGGACCGCACAGGAAAAAGTCAATGCACTCACAAGGGCGGGAGTCCAGATGGCGCCGTCCCCGGCCGTCATTGGTAAAACCGTGGAGGAGGTCTTAAGAAATAGTGGCCATTGAGAGAAGTCTCTCCATAATTAAACCGGAAGCTGTGGAGCGAGGGGTGATAGGCGAGATCCTGCGTCAGATCGAGGGAGCGGGTCTGAGGGTTGTGGCCGCCAAGCTGCTCCATCTAGATACAGAAAAAGCCCGAGCCTTTTATGCCGTCCACAAGGATCGTCCTTTCTATTCCAGCCTGACAAAGTATATATCCTCCGGCCCCATTTTTGTTTCGGTCCTGGAAGGGAGTAACGCCATCTCGAGGAATCGGGAGATCATGGGTGCCACAGATCCATCCAAGGCAGCCGAGGGTACCATTCGACGTCAGTGGGGAAGCGATGTAGAAAAAAATGCCGTTCATGGCTCGGATGGACCCGATACAGCGGCCTGGGAGATCTCTTTCTTCTTTCAGCCTGAAGAAATTCACGGAATCAATAAGTGATAGAATAGGGAACCGGGCCTCCCCCTTGAGCGACGTTTTACTCCGCACCGCGCCATCCCTTGTAATAATACCGGCACACCTGGTTTCAAGAATTTGATGGTATGATGTGGTCTAAGGTAAGCTATTCGTAAAGGCGACTATGGCAAAGAGAGTGATTGGCGTGATCGGCGGGACCGGTCTCTACCAGATAGAAGGCCTGGAGCAGGTTCGCGAAGTGGAGGTGGATACGCCTTTTGGGAAACCTTCAGATGCGTATTTCAGGGGAACCTTAGACGGAACTGATTTTGTTTTCCTTCCGCGGCATGGCAGGGGGCACCGATTGCTCCCCACGGAGCTGAATTTCCGTGCCAACATCTTTGGCATGAAAAGTCTCGGTGTGGGGGAAATCATCTCTGTCAGCGCCGTTGGGAGCCTTGCCCAGGAGATCGAGCCCGGCAACATCGTTATTCCAGACCAATTCATTGACCGGACAACGCAGCGCCAGAGCACATTCTTCGGAGAGGGAATCGTCGCCCATGTCGGATTTGCGGATCCTCTCTGTCCAGTCCTGCGCCAGGCGGTCTTTCGGGCGGCAGAAGAGGAAGGGGCGAAGGCCCACCCCCGGGGCACCTATATATGTATGGAGGGTCCGCAATTCTCTACTCGGGCAGAGTCTCATCTCTACCGCAGTTGGGGGGCCCAGGTAATCGGCATGACTAACCTCCAGGAGGCCAAACTCGCACGCGAAGCGGAGATTTGTTTTGTCACGCTGGCCCTGGCTACGGATTATGACTGTTGGAACGAGAGTGCGGGAGATGTTGAGATCGAGCAGGTCTTGGCAATCTTGCAGGAAAACGTCCGCCTTGCACAGCGGATGATCCGACGGGCGATCAAGCATTTTCCGGAAGAGCGTTCCTGTGCATGCGCAACTTCGCTAAAGGACGCCATCGTGACCGATCGGAGCAAGATCCCTAAAAAAAGGCGAAAGGATTTGGAGTTGCTCATCGGCAAGTACCTATAAGCATCTCAAATCTAAAACCTCGGATTTTAAGATGAGTGTATTGGTAGTCGGGACGGTGGCCTTTGATTCCATCGAGACTCCCTTTGGATCTGCAGAGAGGATTCTAGGGGGATCCGCAGCTTACTTTGCCATGGCCGCGAGTTTTTTCTCTCCCGTGCGAATTGTTGGGGTTATCGGTGAGGATTTTCCGCAGGAGTACTTGGACATCCTCTCAAAGACAGGAATCGATATCGAGGGTCTCCACAGGGAAAAGGGAGAAACCTTTCATTGGCGCGGCCGCTACCATGAGGACCTCAACGTGCGCGACACCGTGGAACTCCGACTCAATGTCCTGTCTGGCTATGTCCCTCACCTCCCGAATTCCTACAAAGATTCCGAATACGTCTTTCTTGGCAACATCGATCCAGCAATGCAGATGGAAGTTCTCCAACAGCTCAACAACAGCCGTCTAGTGGCCTGCGACACCATGGATCACTGGATCCAGGGGAGCGGGGAGGAGCTCAAAAAAGTCCTGAAGAAAGTAGAAATACTGGTGATCAATGACTCGGAGGCCGCGCTCTTGAGCAGCGAGCGTAACGTCGTCCGAGCCGCACGCTCCATTCTGAAGATGGGCCCCAAGTCTTTGCTTATCAAGAGGGGCGAGTATGGCGTTCTGCAATTCTCCGATTCCTCCATCTTCGCGACCCCTGCCTATCCCTTGGAGGAGGTCTTCGACCCGACAGGGGCAGGGGATTCCTTCGCGGGCGCCTTCATGGGTTATCTCTCCCGAACCGGTGATCATAGCCAGAGGGGACTCAGGCGGGCCATCGTATACGGAAATGTTGTTGCTTCCTTCACCGTGGAAGACTTCGGCCTCAAAAGAATCTCCTCCCTTACCATGGATGAGATTGAGGAACGGTATCAGCGCTTTGTCGAGCTGACCAATTTTCATACTTAACCCCGATCCGAAAAAATATTCGAGGCATCTACGGTGTTGACCACGATATGACAGCAGTTACCGAAATTTTGATCTTCGGTTTGCAACTATACTAAAGGTGGGTTGCTGATACACGCTGCGAAGGGGTGATTGATGCGCTTTGATGCTCAACAGGGAGAATTTCTTGGTCTGACTAATATCGGATCGGGGTTAACGTCATGAATCTATCCATCGTTGTGCCGATTTATAACGAAGAGGAGAGCCTGGAGCCACTGACACGCGAGGTGACTTCCGCTGTGCAACCCTTGGGCGAGGACTACGAGCTCATCATGGTGGACGACGGAAGCACAGATCGAACCTATCACAAGCTCTCAAACATCCACAGGGAGGACCCCCGGATCAAAATCCTTCGCCTCAGCCGTAATTTCGGTCAAACGGCAGCCCTTGCGGCAGGAATCTCCTACGCGCAAGGTGATATCATCGTTTTTATGGATGGTGATGGTCAGAATGACCCTAAAGACATACCGGTGCTGCTCAACAAAATCCGGGAAGGATTCGATCTCGTGACGGGATGGCGCCACAACAGGCAGGACCCTTTCTGGAGCCGACGGTTTCCTTCCCAGATAGCCAACAGCCTGATCTCAGGATTGACCCGGGTCAGACTGCACGATTATGGCTGTACCCTGAAGGCGATCCGTAGGGATCTGGCAAAGGAAATCAAGCTGTACGGGGAGATGCACCGCTTTATTCCCGCCATTGCCTTTGAGCGGGGCGCACAGATCGCTGAGATCAAGGTAAACCACCGAATCCGCCGGTGGGGAAGTTCAAAGTACGGGATTGCGAGGACCGTCCGTGTTATTCTCGACCTGCTGACGGTGAAATTCATGCTGAGCTATTCGACACGGCCCCTGCACATATTCGGGCTCATAGGTCTTTTGAGCGGAGGATTGGGATTCCTCTTCGCCCTCTACCTGACGTTTCAGAAGATTTTCTATGCGGCCGATATCGGAGGGCGACCGCTGCTGCTGCTAGCGGTCCTCCTGATACTCATCGCGTTTCAATTTATCACCATGGGCCTTCTTGGAGAGATGCTGGCTCGGACCTATCATGAATCCCAGGGCAAACCGATTTACGTCATTAAAGAGATACTTGACGAAGGGAAGGCCACATGAATCTTGCGGTGATCGGCACAGGATATGTGGGGTTGGTTGTCGGAACCTGCTTCGCGGAGAGCGGTAACGATGTAATCTGCGTCGATATCGACGAGGCCAAAATTTCAGGACTCTCGAAGGGCCAAGTCTCATTCTACGAGCCGGGACTCGAGGAACTGGTACAGCGAAACCTCGCAGAACAGAGGCTATCCTTTACAACCGGACTGGAGGCGGCAGTTCAGCAGTCCGCTATTATCTTCATCGCGGTGGGCACGCCGCAGGGAAAAGATGGGAAGGCAAATCGCGGGCAAGTCATGACAACGGCTAAGTCTATCGGCCAGGCCATGAATGATTCCAAGACCATTGTCAACAAAAGCACGGTGCCGGTAGGGACCGCCGGAGAGATCCGCAGGGTCATCACGGAACTGACCACTCACCCGGTTGCCGTTGTATCCAATCCGGAGTTTCTCAAGGAGGGGGCGGCCGTGGAAGACTTTATGAAGCCGGACCGTGTCGTCCTCGGCGGTGACGATCCCGAGGCCATCGAGCTGCTGAAGGAACTCTACGATCCCTTTGTCCGCACGGGAAACCCGATTCTCGTCATGGACTCGGCCAGCGCCGAGATGAGTAAGTACGCATCCAATGCCATGCTCGCCACTAAGATCTCCTTTATCAACGAAATTTCCGGGGTCTGCGAAAAGGTCGGGGCCGATATCGGCCAGGTTCGCCGTGTTATCGGGCTGGACCGTCGCATCGGACCCCATTTTATATTTCCCGGGGTGGGTTACGGAGGCTCCTGCTTTCCCAAAGACATTCGTGCCATGATCGCAATGAGGGACAAAGAACTCGCATTGCCCTTGCTGAGAGCCGTCGAGGAGGTGAACGAGAAGCAGAAGTCGGTCCTGGCGGAAAAGGTCAGAGGCCACTTTGGAACCGATCTATCGGACCACACCTTTGCCATATGGGGACTATCCTTTAAGCCCCGTACCGACGATATGAGGGAGGCGCCATCCACGGTCGTAATCGAGCAACTTCTCAAAGAGGGGGCGCGCATTCAGGCATACGACCCCGAGGCAGGGGCGGAAGCAAAGAAGATTTTCGGGGACCGCATCCGATACGCCGGCCGAAACTATGAGGCGCTCAAGGGAGCGGACGGCCTCTTGATCATTACCGAGTGGAATGAGTTTCGCCGGCCAAATTTTCGCAGAATCAAAGAACTCTTGAAAAACCCGGTCATTTTCGACGGGCGCAACATTTATGACCCCGCCGAGATGAAGAAACTGGGCTTTACCTATTATTCCATTGGACGAAAGGATGGCTAAAGTCTCCATTACTGGAGGAGCCGGTTTCATCGGCTCACACTTATGCGAGAGCTTCCTCGAAAACGGAGATGAGGTGGTCTGCATCGACAACTTCTCGACCGGTGCGGAGAAGAACCTGGCTTCCTTCTCATCGCATCCCCGTTTCAGATTCATCGGGCAGGATGTGAGCCAGTTTATCGAAATTGAAGGGCCCGTTGATTTTGTCCTTCATTTTGCCTCCCCGGCAAGTCCAATAGACTACATGGAATTGCCCATTCAGACCCTCAAGGTGGGCTCTCTGGGTACCCACAATGCCCTGGGCCTGGCCAAGGCCAAAAAGGCCCTTTTCCTTCTTGCCTCTACCTCTGAGGTGTATGGGGATCCGTTAAGCACACCCCAACGCGAAGACTACTGGGGAAACGTGAACCCAATCGGGCCGCGCGGGGTCTACGACGAGGCCAAGAGGTTTGCCGAGGCAATGACCATGGCCTATCACCGCTATCACGCCCTGGACACTCGGATTATTCGTATCTTCAACACGTACGGCCCCCGGATGAGGATGAGGGATGGACGTGTCGTTCCCAATTTCATCACTCAGGCTCTGAGGGGGCAAAACCTGACGGTCTTCGGAAAAGGGCTGCAGACCAGGAGCTTCCAGTACATCGATGATCTCATCGCCGGCATCCATCGGATTTTGCAGACCGATTATCACCTTCCCGTGAACCTGGGAAATCCTCACGAAATGACAGTTATTGATTTTGCCAAGAAGATCATCGACCTCACCCACTCCCGCAGCTCCATTGTCTTCGAACCATTGCCCCAGGATGATCCACAAGTGCGCCAGCCTGATATCTCCAGGGCCAGGGAGGTCTTGGGGTGGGAACCCCGAGTCTCGCTTGACGAGGGGATAACCAAAACAATTCAATATTTCAAAGAACAGCTAAAAGACCAGGTCGCATGAAAATCGTCGTCACCGGTGGGGCAGGTTTTATCGGATCCCATATCGTCGATGCCTACATCCGTGAAGGTCATGAGGTAATCGTCATCGACAATTTCTCTGCCGGGGACAAGAGGAATCTCAATAAGCAAGCCACAGTCCATTCTATAGACATTCTCGATCCCACTCTTTCCAAGCTCCTTTCTGACATCTCCCCGGATGTCCTCTGCCATCATGCGGCCCAGATGGATCTTCGCCGCTCCGTTGCTGATCCACTCTTCGATGCCAGGATCAACATCCTTGGACTGATCCACATCCTGGAGGCGTGCAAGGGGTGTGGGGTTAAAAAAGTGATCTATGCCTCGTCGGGGGGAGCGGTGTACGGGGAGCAGAAAACATTTCCCGCCCCGGAGGACCATCCCACTCATCCCGAAAGCCCGTATGGGATAAGCAAGCTGTCCGGAGAGCACTACCTGGAATATTATCAGCAAGCCTTCGGCATTGCGCACGTTGCCCTGCGTTACGGCAACGTCTACGGACCTAGGCAATCGGCCAAAGGAGAGGCTGGGGTGATCGCTATCTTCATCGGCCACCTCCTTCAACGAAAATCACCCACCATCAACGGTGATGGAAAACAAACGCGGGACTATGTCTATGTCGATGACGTGGTTGCTGCGAATCTTTTGGCGTTGAGACCTCCCCTGACGGGGCCGGTGAATATAGGCACCGGGCAGGAGACCGATGTCCTCACTATTTTTGAGCTGCTTAAGGAAATAATCGGTTCTGGGATCAAGGCCATTCACGGTCCGCCCAAGAAAGGAGAGCAGAGGCGAAGCTCCCTGGACACCTCACGTACGCGCAAGGAACTGGGATGGTCGCCTCGTGTCTTGTTGAGCGAAGGCTTGGGAAAAACGGTCGACTATTATCGCCAAATGAGCGCTTCATGAATCTGGAACATATTAGAAACTTCTGCATTATCGCTCACATCGATCACGGAAAATCGACCCTAGCAGACCGCCTGCTAGAATTCACCGGGACCGTGAGTGAAAGAGAACGCACGGCCCAGTTCCTGGACAGCATGGATTTAGAGAGGGAGAGGGGGATCACCATCAAGGCAAGCCCTGTGCGTATGCACTACCGATCCGAGGGGGGTGTCGATTACACCTTCAATTTAATCGACACCCCAGGCCATGTGGACTTCTCCTATGAGGTATCAAGAAGCTTGGCCGCCTGCGACGGGGCAATCCTGGTCATCGATGCAGCCCAGGGAGTGGAGGCTCAAACCGTGGCCAATGTAAACCTCGCTTTAGACCATAACCTGGAAATCCTCTCTGTGATCAACAAGATTGATCTGCCAAGCGCGGATCCCGACCGGGTCAAAAGAGAAATCGAAGATGTCATCGGCCTGGATGCTTCGACGGCGATCCTGGCCAGTGCCAAGGAGGGGATTGGGACGAAGGCCATCCTCGAAGGAGTCATTAACTTGTTGCCCTCTCCACGGGGAGAGCAGGCGGCCCCGCTGCAGGCTTTGATCATTGACAGCTGGTTCGACCCTTACCACGGCGCGGTCGTCTTGGTGAGGATCTTCGAAGGGAAGGTAAGGAAGAGGACCCGGATTCGCTTGATGGCGAGCGGAAAGGTCTTTGAGGTCACTCGGCTCGGTATTTTTTCCCCCGGCATGGTAGAGGTCCCAGAACTTGGACCCGGGGAAGTCGGGTTTCTGATGGCCGCCATCAAGCAGTTCCAAGAGGCGCGAATTGGAGACACCGTCACTACGGCGGACAACCCTGCAAGTCAGCCGCTCGCCGGATTCAGACCGCTCAAGCCAATGGTATTCAGCGGTCTCTATCCGTCGGATTCGGGACAATACCCGGCTTTAAGAGGGGCCCTCGAAAAGCTAAGCCTTAACGATTCCTCTTTCACATTCGAGGGAGAGACCTCACAGGCACTCGGATTTGGTTTCCGGTGCGGGTTTCTAGGACTACTGCATCTGGACATCGTCCGAGAGAGGCTGGAGCGCGAATATGGACTTAGCCTGATTACTACGGCCCCGACCGTTGTCTACAAGGTCACAACTCGAAATGGAAATACCATGTTCATTGACAATCCCGTTAGGTTGCCGGCGGAAATAGAGGTCGAACGTATTGAAGAACCTTATATTCTTGCCACCATCCACGTCCCGCAGGAGTACCTGGGAAACATCCTCGGGCTCTGCGAGGAAAAAAGGGGCTCTCAAAAAGAGATCCGATATCTCGGGCCTAAAAGGGTTATGGTCCTTTACGAACTGCCCCTCAACGAGATTGTCTTTGACTTTTATGACCGGCTGAAGTCGGTCAGCCGCGGCTATGCGTCGATGGATTACGAAATTTGTGGCATCCGGCCTTCGAATCTGGTAAAGCTTGATATCCGCATTAACGGGAATCCCGTGGACGCCATGTCCTTGATCATCCACCGGGAAAGGGCGTACCACCGGGGTCGGGATCTCGTCAATCGCCTTCGAGAGCTGATCCCGCGACAACTTTTCGAGGTAGTGATCCAGGCAGCTATCGGCAGCCGGATCATCGCCCGCGAGAGCGTTAAACCCCTCCGAAAAAACGTAACGGCCAAGTGTTATGGAGGCGACATCACACGGAAGCGTAAGCTTTTAGAGAAGCAAAAAGAGGGCAAGAAAAGAATGAGGCAGGTAGGACAAGTGGAGATTCCCCAGGAGGCATTCCTTGCCGCGTTGAAGGTTTAAAGCTGAGTATGTAGAACAGTGTCAGGCCCAAGCCCAGGGGAGATGATCAATCCATGGTAGAAGGATACAAAAAGAGAAAATCAGTTTTCCGCGAGTACTTCGAGGCCATTATCATTGCCTTGCTCGCCGCGCTGTTTATCAGGACCTTTATTGTCCAGGCCTTCAAAATTCCTTCGGGCTCCATGATCCCGACCCTCCAGATCGGAGACCACATCCTTGTCAACAAGCTGGTTTACGGAATCCGCGTTCCATTTTGGGGCAACTACATGGTCCGCTACGGAAAGCCGCATAAAGGCGATGTGGTGGTCTTTGTTTACCCAAAGGATCGGTCAAAAGACTTCATCAAACGGGTCATTGGGGTGGAGGGAGATCAGGTGGAGATCCGGAGGAAAAAAGTCTATATCAACGGCAAGCCCGTGGAGGATCCCTACTCCCATTTTGAGGACGGAGAGATACTGTTGGGACCGTTTCACAGCAGGGATAATTATGGTCCGGAAACGGTACCCGAAAACAACATCTTTGTGCTGGGGGATAACCGTGATCGAAGCCATGACAGCCGCTTTTGGGGTTTTGTCAACTTTAAAGACGTCAAGGGAAAAGCCTTCATCATTTACTGGTCCTGGGATGGGAACGACCGCTGGGTTCGTTGGGAGCGGCTGGGGCATTTAATATTCTGAATGGAGACATCCGATACTGATTGTTCTCACAGAGAGAAAGCAGGTTATAGCGAGAGAAAATATCACCACGAAGGACACAAAGTGAAATCTGATTATTAAGGATACCCTGCGGCTTGCCGCAAGTATATTACCGATGTGGTTTCCAAAGTGGAGAAGCGGTAGCTCTTCCCTTTGGTCGACCACGGGATTTGACACCCCGTGGTCGATATAATTAGACTGTGAAATTCTTCGTGATCTTCGTGGTAGATAAATACTATATCATGTTACTGGAGCTGACGGTTTAATGGAGCAGGGAAGCCTACCGCAGCCCAGTTTCGGTGTTAGGTTGAGTACTTAATAGCAGACAAACAGAGAGCCATTGGCTCCCACCGAAGGGCAGACCCCTTCGGCTTTCTCTGAATCCACAATTTTTGACCGTGAGCTTCACTTGTCTTAAAATTTGTATTGACATTCTCTGGCAGAGGACATATAACCAGAGAGCCTTTTAACCTGATCCTGCGAGATCAGGAAGGGTTTTTAGTGAAACACAAAAAAAGCAATCCTGTGTCTATTGATAGACCCCGGCGGTAAACCCGTTGGGGTCTTTTTTTTCTATGGATCAACGAGAGCGAGTCTTACTCAGGAGCGAAGAGATTGAGCGAATCACCAGCCGCATGGCCCATGAGATCACGGAGAAAAACGGCGGGATCGATGATCTAGCCCTGATTGGAATCCGCTCTCGTGGGGCCGACCTGGTTCGAAGGATAGCCCATAAGATTGCGGCGATCACTGGGGACACTCCTCCCGTAGGCATCATCGATGTTACCCGTTATAGAGATGACGAGAAGAGGGCAGAGGCCGCGGCGATTTCACTGCCGAATGAAACCCCGCTCTCCATAGACGAAAAGATGGTCGTGTTAATCGACGATGTGATCTACACGGGGCGGACGGTACGCGCCGCGTTGGATATGATGATCCATTGGGGCAGGCCCAAAAGAATTCTCGTTGCGGCCCTTGTAGACCGCGGGGAAAGGGAGCTGCCGATCAAGGCAGACATCGTGGGTAAGAACATTCAGGTCTCGAAACTGGAGAGGGTCAATGTCTTTTTTCGGGAATCGGATGGGGCCGATCAGGTAACGGTCAGCCCCGATCCGAGATTAATCAGCCCAATAAATCGGCCGTGAGGATCGGATTGTAGTGAAAAGATGTTTTTATCGTGAATCAACAACTCACCATTATCGGATCGGGGTCAGTACTGACCAACATGGACCTGGGCGCCGACCAAACAATCCTTAAGAGGCAATCCTATGACAAAGCGTGACCTCATAACCATTGCGGATCTTACGGATCAAGAGATCGAGGAGATCTTCTCCCTCGCCGACTCCCTGGGAGCCGCGAACACCAGCGCTTCGGAGGGAAAGTCCTGCCTTGGGAAGATCATGGCCACGCTCTTCTACGAGCCCAGCACAAGGACGCGACTTTCATTCGAATCGTCCATGCAGCGGCTGGGAGGGTCTGTCATCAGCTGTCCCGACATGAACTCATCGTCTTCGGCCAAAGGAGAGAGCATCGCGGACACGGCCCGAGTGGTCTCGAGCTACGCCGATGTATTGGTGATCAGGCATCACTGGGACGGGGCCGTTCGGGCGATGGCTGAGCATGCCGAGGTCCCGGTGATCAATGCCGGCGACGGGAGCCACGAACACCCAACCCAGACCCTCTGCGATCTCTACACCTTGAAGAGGGAGAAGAAAAAGCTGAAAGGGTTGACCGTGGCAATCTGCGGGGACATGAAACACGGCAGGACCATCCACTCTCTAGTGTATGCCCTGGCGCGCTTTGGTGTCCACGTGATCATTCTGGCGGCAAAGGGCCTGGAGCTCCCCCAGTATGTCATGGAAAGGCTCGATGCTGAATTCCATTACAGTTTGACCCCAATGCCCGTGGATGACCTTCACACCGCAGTCCAGTCTACGGATGCTGTATACCTAACCCCGACGCAGCCACACCAGCTGGCCCTCTTTACCCAAGCAGACTCGGTTGTCCAAAATCGACTACAAAAAATGGTCTCAGAGCCCAAATTTGACGCCTTCTATATCACCCGCCAGCAAAAAGAGCGAAGCACGCAGGAAGCCAAACAAGGTAACGGGGACTACCCCAGGATCGGTGAGAGATTCCTCAAGGAGAGGCGCTTCAAGGACACGGTCGTCATGCACCCCCTACCGCGCGTGGACGAGCTCTCCCGTGCCGTCGACTTGGATCGAAGGGGGATTTACTTTAAGCAGGCCGCCTATGGGGTCCCGATACGAATGGCGCTGTTGAAGCTTCTGTTTGACGCGATGGGGAGTGCTAAACCCAGGAAGGTACAGCAAAAGTCTCCCTGCTACGAGAGCCCGGAGCCAATCGATACCCATTGTGCCAATTCCAACTGTGTAACCCGAACGGAGAGAAGCTCCACCCATCCTACCTTCGAGGTCCTTTTCACCGGCCCTGGGGGTGGACTGATCCTGCGATGTCTCTATTGTGATCACCAGTTCAAGGCCCAATTCATAGGCCACGCTACGTCAAACAGGTATTGCTCTTATGACACCGTTTTAGAGGAAACCGTTAGAAAATGGCTGAAGGACGGAGAGCTTGCGATTTTTGACTCCATCAAGCAGGCAGAGGAGCTGGATTACGAACCCTATAAGAGCGGTCCGCAGCGCAGCATCATGAACGAGAACGAGATTCGGGAAGCGATCCAGCAAATGGCTGAGCAACTTCTGGAGAATACCAAAGATTCCGATCGGCTGCTGCTGCTCGGCATTCGAACGAAAGGTGTGTTCATAGCCAACCGCATAAGCGCACAGATACAGAATCAGCGGGGTCGGGCAGTCGAGGTTGGGGAGATTGATATTTATGAGACTGGAGGAGACAATCTCCGCAGGCTTTCCCCCTCGGAAATTGGAACCTCTCCCTTGAGCGTCAAAGACCGCACGGTGATTCTCGTAGACGACGTCATCAATTCTGGGAGAACGGTGAAGAGTGCCCTGAGCGTTATCTTTAAATCAGGTCGGCCGCGATCGGTACACCTGGCTATTTTAATTGACCGTGGGCATCGGGAGGTGCCTGTCAGACCCAACTATGTAGGCAAGCACATCCCTAGTTCCGAACGCGAAAGGGTCCGGGTGAAACTGCGTGAAGTAGAAAGGGACGAGAGGGACAAAGTGGTAATTTATTCATTGATCAACCCAATTCAAGCCATTAACGATCAGCATTCAACTCCAGCTTCCATGCTGACGGCTAATCGCTGAGAGCCAAGAGTTGCATTTATGAAAGCGATACTGGCATTGGCCGACGGCCAAATCTACCAGGGCCTGTCCTTCGGCAGCGAAGGGGAGGCCCATGGGGAAGTGCTCTTCAATACCAGCATGACCGGCTATCAGGAGATACTGACCGATCCGTCATACGAAGGGCAGATGGTCGCTATGACCTATCCGGAAATTGGCAACGTCGGCGTCAACCCGGAGGACGTGGAGTCGAGCAGACCCTATGTGAAGGGGTTCATTGTAAAAGAGTATTCCGCGATTCCAAGCAACTGGCGTGCTACTCTACCCCTGCACGAATATATGAAGGAACACGGAATAGTAGGGATCGAAGGAATCGATTCTCGTTCTCTGGTCCGGCACATCCGTGAGGAGGGTGCACAGAATGGGATCATATCAACGCTCAGCGACAATCCCGAGGATCTGGTTGCCAGGGCGAAAACATCACCCGGCTTGATTGGAAGAGATCTGGTCAAGGAGGTTACCTGCAAGGAGCCCTACGATTGGAATCAAGGGAGCTGGGAACTGGGAGGAGGCTACAGAGAGAAAAAGAAGACGGTCTATTTTGTCGTGGCCTACGATTTCGGCATCAAGTTTAACATCCTGAGAAACCTTGTGGAGTCCGGCTGCAGGGTTAGAGTAGTCCCCGCGTGGACCTCTGCGAAGGAGGTCTTGGCCTTGAACCCGGACGGCATTTTTCTCTCCAATGGACCGGGGGACCCTGATGCGGTTCCGTATGCCAAGGAAACCGTGTTGCAGCTGATCGGAGAGAAACCTATTTTTGGAATCTGCCTCGGCCATCAAATCATGGGGCTGGCTCTGGGGGGCAGAACATATAAGCTCAAGTTCGGTCACCATGGGGGAAATCAACCGGTGATGGATCTGACCACTCGGAAAGTAGAAATCACCACCCAGAACCATGGCTTTGCCGTTGACGAAGATTCCCTCAAGGGGGCGGCAGAGGTCACGCACATAAACTTGAATGACCACACGGTGGAGGGACTGGCGCACCGAGATCTCCCCATCTTCTCGGTCCAGTATCACCCCGAATCCTCTCCCGGGCCCCATGACGCGAACTACCTGTTTCGAAGGTTCCTGGAGATGATGGAGAAAAACAGGGGGTAGCAGAGTTTCCTGATGCCCAAGCGGACAGACATAAAATCAATCATGATCATTGGCTCCGGGCCCATTGTCATCGGGCAGGCGTGCGAGTTCGACTATTCCGGCACCCAGGCCCTAAAGGCACTCAAGGAAGAGGGATTCCGCGTAATCCTCATCAACTCCAATCCCGCCACTATCATGACCGATCCCAATTTTGCGGATCGAACCTACATTGAGCCCATCACGGTCGATGTGGCGACGAAGATCATCGAAAAGGAGCGACCGGATGCCTTGCTCCCGACCATTGGAGGTCAAACAGCCCTCAACATCTCCATCGAACTAGCGGAGCAGGGAATCTTGGACCGTTACGGAGTAGAGATGATCGGGGCCAAGCTGGAGGCCATCAAGAAGGCAGAGGACCGAGACCTCTTCAAGCAGGCGATGAAGAAGGCCGGGCTGGACCTCCCGCTGAGCGGCATAGCGCACAACCTGCAGGAGGCCTCCAAGATCCTACAGGATCTCAGTTATCCGGTGATCATCCGGCCGTCACGCACTCTGGGCGGGAGCGGAGGAAACTTCGCCTACGGTCCGGATGACTTTGAAGAAGTAATCCAATGGGGACTGAATATCTCGCCCTCCCATGAGGTTTTAATTGAGGAGTCCATCATGGGTTGGAAGGAATTTGAGCTGGAGGTCATGCGGGACCAGAAGGACAACGTGGTTATCGTCTGTTCCATTGAGAACTTTGACCCCATGGGAATACACACGGGGGATTCCATCACCGTGGCCCCGGCACAAACCCTAACAGACAAAGAGTATCAGCTGATGCGCGACGCCGCACTAAAGATCATCCGCGAGATCGGGGTGGACACGGGCGGATCCAATATTCAGTTTGCGGTACATCCTGAGGATGGCCGCCTGGTAATTATTGAAATGAACCCCAGGGTATCTCGAAGTTCGGCGCTCGCCAGCAAGGCAACGGGATTTCCAATTGCCAAGATCGCAGCCAAGCTGGCCGTCGGTTATAATCTTGACGAGATCCCCAACGACATCACCCGGGAGACACCGGCCTGCTTTGAGCCAACCATCGACTATGTCGTGGTAAAGATTCCACGCTTTACCTTTGAGAAATTTCCTCAGGCCAAGGATATCCTAACCACGCAGATGAAATCGGTGGGAGAGGCTATGGCGATAGGGCGCACCTTCAAGGAAGCCCTGCAGAAGGCGATGCGCTCTCTGGAAATCGACTCTTACGGATTTGAGGAAAAAATTAATTTCGAAGGGAATAACCGGCAAAAGAACCTGGATCTCGTCCGCCAGAGGCTGATGACACCGAGCGCTCAGCGATTATGGCACCTCGCAGATGCTTTCCGACTTGGATTACCCGTACAAGAGATCTACGGACTCACAAAGATCGATCCCTGGTTCTTGAATCATGTTCGCCAGATCGTTGATGCGGAGGAAGAGATCAAAAAACTGCGAGGGAAAAGGAAGGGTCTCACGCCGGAATTAGTCCGCTCGATCAAGCAGATGGGATTTTCCGATCGCCGCCTGGCCTCCCTGCTGAATCGATCGGAAAAGGAAATACGATCTCTCCGACTACGAGATGGGATTCGCGCGGTTTTCCGCACCGTGGACACCTGCGGAGCGGAGTTCGCCGCCTACACCCCGTATCTGTATTCCACGTACGAACAGGAGGACGAGTCAAATTCTACGCAGCGGAAAAAAATCGTCATCCTGGGGGGGGGCCCAAACCGAATCGGCCAAGGGATCGAATTCGACTACTGCTGCGTCCACGCCGCGTTCGCCCTGAAGGAGGACGGCTATGAAACCATCATGGTAAACTGCAACCCCGAGACAGTCAGCACCGATTACGACACCTCAGATAAACTCTACTTCGAGCCCCTCACTCTGGAGGACGTCCTCAACATCGTCGAGGCAGAAAGGCCGGATGGGGTGATCGTGCAGTTTGGTGGTCAGACTCCCTTGAAATTGGCCCTGCCCTTGGAACGCGCAGGGGTAAAAATCATTGGAACTACCCCCGAGAGCATTGACCTGGCCGAGGACCGGGATCAGTTCAAGCGGCTTCTCAACAGCCTCAGGCTAAAGCAGCCGTTCAGCGGATTTGCCCGATCTTACAAAGAGGCCTCGGTCATAGCCGATGGGCTTGGCTACCCGGTGCTGGTTCGCCCCTCGTACGTCTTGGGGGGGAGGGCCATGGAGATCGTCTACGATCAGGAGAGCCTCAGGACCTACATCTCCAATGCCTTTGCAGCCTCCCCGGAGCATCCGGTCCTGATCGATAAATTCCTGGACAATGCGATCGAGGTTGATGTGGATGCCTTGTCGGACGGAGAGCAGGTGGTGATCGGGGGGATTATGGAGCACATCGAGAGGGCAGGGGTCCATTCCGGCGACAGCGCCTGCACCCTGCCCCCCAAATCGATCAGCAAGACCATCCAAGAGGAGATTCGCCGGCAGACAATTGCGCTCGGCTTGGCGCTGAATGTCCGAGGGCTGATGAACGTTCAATTCGCGGTGAAAGGGGATGAGGTCTATATTCTGGAGGTAAACCCGCGTGCCTCCCGTACCGTCCCTTTCGTAAGCAAGGCCACCGGCATTCCCCTGGCCAAGCTGGCCGCACGAATCATGGTGGGAAAAAAAATCAGCGATCTGGAGTTGCCCTCAGAGATCTTGCCCCGGTATATCTCAGTCAAGGAGTCGGTTTTCCCATTCAATAAATTTCCCGGAGTCGACACACTACTGGGGCCCGAGATGAAATCAACCGGCGAGGTTATGGGAATTGCCACTTCCTTTGGGCTGGCCTTTGCCAAGGCCCAGCTGGGCGGCGGCATGCGCCTACCGCAAGGGGGTAAAGCTTTTATCAGCGTTCCCGAAGAACATAAGGAAGAAGCAGCAGCTATTGCCCATAGGCTACACGTTATAGGATTCGAAATCTTGGCCACACGAGGAACTGCCGTCTGTTTTCAGAGCAGAAAAATCCCGGTTCAGACCATAAACAAAATCCAGGAGGGGAGCCCCCATATTGCAGACGCAATCCGAAATGGAGAGATTGCTATGGTCATTAACACCCCCATTGACGCCCATTCCCAAGTGGACTCCTATTATCTCCGCCGTAACGCCCTCGACTTTAAGGTTCCCTACTTCACTACCATTGCCGGCGCAGACGCAGCCGTAGAGGGGATCGAGCTATTAAGGCAAAGAGAAATAGGAGTCCGGGCGCTTCAGGAATACCAGTCCTCGAGTGAAACGGTTTCTTCACGTTGCTCTGAATGAATTCGGTCGAAAACGCGCCGAGCACCACGGCAAGCTACGAATGGACTTCTTGTTCACCGAGAGCGTGCCTGCACGCCCTTCAAAACCCAATTCGTTATATCAAAGGCGTGGGCCCCATGAGGGCAGCCCTGCTAGAAGGCTTAGGATTAAAAACCGTAAATGACCTCCTTTTTCACTTACCTTTCCGCTACGAGGACCGCCGCGATCTCAAGAAGATCCACCAGGCGACGATCGGGAAAGTGGACAGCTTTGTCGGGAAGCTCAGTAGACTGGACAAGAGATACATCCCTAAGAGAAGGAGGCAAATTCTCATAGGAACGCTCACGGACGGGACTGGCATCCTCAGCCTGGTATGGTTTCATCCCAAGCCTTACATTACCAAGCGCCTTACCCCAGGCCAGGATTTCATCGTTCACGGAAAAGTGGAGGGGGGAAGAGGGGCAGAGAAAAGAATCGTCCATCCTGATTTTGAGCCCATCGAGGCGGGCGAGGAAGAGGAAAGAGAAAAAATCCTCCCGGTTTATTTTCGGCCGGGAGGCATCCCTATGCGAATGATTCGAAGGTGGATTAGCGAGGCCTTGACCGCTTACCGGGATTTTCTCCCAAGCTTTATACCCCCGCCGGTAGCCAAACGCCACAACATCACAGACCTTAAGAAGGCTCTCGTTGAGATTCACCAGCCGGATAAGGATGCGATCATTGATAATCTCAACCAATTCCGTTCCTCGGCGCACAGGTCTATCATCTTCGATGAGTTTTTCTATCTTCAACTCGGTCTCGCACTTCGGAGAAAGTATCGGACTACCCTGACAGGACAGTCGTTGATTGCGTATCAGGATGGTCTAACCCGTCGGATGCGGGCGCTGCTCCCGTTCTCTTTAACCAATGCCCAAGAGCGTGTCCTGGAGGAGATTTACCAGGACATGGCATCCCCGCAGCCGATGCAACGCCTGATCCAGGGAGATGTGGGTTCCGGCAAGACCATCGTCGCCTGGTGCGCCGCTCTTAGAGCCATTGAAAACGGGTTTCAGGCGGTGTTGATGGCCCCCACCGAGCTTTTGGCCGAACAGCATTTCCGTTACCTCAAGGTCTTTGCAGATGAGATGAACATCCCATCGGCCCTGCTGATAGGGTCGCTGCCAACATCCTCGAAAGAAGATTTAACTGCACGCATAGGAAGGGCGGAAATTCCCTTCGTTGTCGGGACCCATGTGCTGATTCAAGAGGGGGTTCAGGTCCCGCGATTGGGCTTGGGAATTATCGATGAACAACACCGATTCGGAGTATTTCAGCGGATGGCACTCAAGCGCCTTGCGACTCGGAAGGACTCGAAGGCCCTATCACTGCGCGAACCCGATATTCTCCTGATGAGCGCAACTCCCATCCCCAGGAGTCTGGCCATGGTCCTCTACGGCGACATGGAGGTCTCATCCCTCGATGAGATGCCCCCTGGCCGTACGCCAACGAAGACTAAATTGTTTAGCGAGAGCGAGCGCTTCACCGTCTATGAGAGTGTCCGAACGGAGATTCACAAGGGACATCAGGCATACATTGTCTACCCATTGGTGGAAGAATCAGAGCAGTTGTCGCTCCGGGACGCAACCGGCATGGCAGCGGAATTTTCCCAGGTCATCTTCAAGGAGTTTCGCGTAGGACTGCTCCACGGGAGGATGGCCGCAGAGGAACGGGAACAGGTGATGCGCCTGTTCAAGGAAGGGGAGCTGCAGATCCTTGTGGCCACAACCGTGATCGAGGTGGGGGTCGACGTGTCTAATGCAACTATAATGGTGGTGGAGCACGCAGAACGCTACGGCCTTTCCCAGCTGCACCAGCTACGGGGAAGGGTAGGGAGAGGGAAGGTTCCTTCCCAGTGCCTCCTGGTGCAATACGGGACCAACAGCCATGAGGCGCTCACGAGGCTTCGAGTCATGGAGCAGATCCAGGACGGATTTAAGATCGCTGAAGCGGACCTCTCCATACGCGGTCCTGGGGAACTGCTAGGAACCCGCCAGTCGGGCCTCCCCGATTTTCGCCTGGCCAATCTGGCCCGTGATTCCCAGCTCCTCTTGGACGCGCGCCAGGAGGCGCTAGACTGGCTTGCAAATGATCCAACGCTTACACAGAGAGAGTCCCGGGTCTTGAAAGAGATCCTCAAATACCGTTGGGGCGGAAGGTTGGAACTCGGAGGAATTGGGTAGATATGCACTCAGCCATCAGCATTCTGCTCTCAGCAATTCAAGTTATATCGATCACGGGGTTTGAATCCCCGTGTTCGACCAAAGGGAAGAGCTGCCGCTTCTCCCCTTTGGAAACCCCATCGGCTTTGTA